>JARKOX010000302.1 GCA_029975525.1 Prolixibacteraceae bacterium
GATGGAGCCCAAACTGAAAATGCCTGCCGGAGTGACCGAAAACAAAGCCGGACAGGATGGATTCTTTCCCAATGGAAACTTCACTTTCAAAGACGACTTTAGCGCCGGAAAGCTGGATTACCGCTGGATTGGACTCCGCGGACCGCGTGAGGACTTTATTTCAACATCAAAACAAGGGCTGAAAATAAAACCTTTTGAAGCCAACATCAAAGAGGTGAAACCTACTTCGACCCTGTTTTACAGACAGATGCACAAAACTTTTTCGTTTTCGGCAACTGTGGATTACAAACCGGCTTCGGAAAAAGAACTGGCCGGATTGGTGGCGCTACAAAGCGAGCGGTTCAACTATGTTTTTGGCATCACCAAAAAAGGAGCCGACTACTACATTTTGTTGGAACGTACGGCCGGAAAATTCAGAAGCCGCGAAGTGGAATCGAAAATTGTGGCCAGCGCCAAAATCGACCTCAGTAAACCGGTTCGGTTGCAGGTGGCTGCCAACGGCGACGATTACCAGTTCAGCTACTCCACCAACGGAACCGACTTTGTAACCCTGGGCGGAACCGTTTCGGGCGATATTCTTTCAACCGACGTGGCCGGCGGATTCACTGGTTGTCTGCTGGGCTTGTACGCAACTGCGGCCAACAATGTCGTACCTGAATAAAATACATGAGAATGAAGCTTTTTAGAAATATTCTGGTTTTTGGGGTATTGTTTTTCCTGAATGCAGGGTATGCACAGGCTCAGCAGGCGCAAAACCCCGTGATTTTTGCAGATGTTCCCGACATGTCGATGATTCGGGTGGGCGACACCTATTACATGAGCAGCACAACGATGCACATGAGTCCGGGTGTGCCGATTATGAAATCAAAAGACCTGGTTAACTGGACGATTGTCAGTTACGCTTACGATACACTGGCCAATGTCGATGCCATGAACCTGGTAAACGGGAAAAGCACCTACGGAAGGGGTTCGTGGGCCAGTTGCATTCGCTATCACAAGGGCATGTACTATGTCTCCACGTTTGCTCAAACGACAAACAAAAATTATATCTACAAAACCCGGGATATTGAAAATGGTCCGTGGGAAGCGATTTCGTTTGCTCCGGCGAACCACGACCACACCATTTTTTTCGACGACGACGGGAAAATCTACATCCTCTGGAGTGTGCGGAAACTGATGATCGCCGAATTGAAGGAGGACCTTTCCGGAGTTAAAAAGGGAACGGAAAGGGTTTTGATTGAAGACGCCAACGCACCGGTTGGGCAAAATGTGGGACTTGGAGAAGGTTCGCAGCTTTTTAAGGTGAAGGACAAATACTATCTCTTCAACATCGCCTGGCCACGCGGAGGAATGCGCACGGTGGTGGTGCACCGCGCCGACCATATCAATGGCCCGTGGGAAGGGAAAGTTGCTTTACAGGACCTTGGCGTTGCCCAGGGGGGAATTGTTGACACGCCCGATGGTCGTTGGTTTGCCTACCTCTTCCGCGATTATGGCTCGGTTGGCCGCATTCCATACATCGTCCCCGTGCAATGGGAAGATGGCTGGCCGGTAATCGGTATCGATGGTAAAGTGCCTGAAACGCTTGATTTGCCCGCCAGCAAAGGGTTGATTCCGGGGATTGTCAATTCAGATGAGTTCAACCGGAAAAAAGGCGAGCCGGCTCTGCCGCTGGTTTGGCAGTGGAACCACAATCCGGATAATTCGCTGTGGTCGGTTACCGAACGAGAAGGCTTTTTGCGC
>JARKOX010000013.1 GCA_029975525.1 Prolixibacteraceae bacterium
ATCTTTGAGGATCTCCTGGTCGACGGGCATTTCCGGGTAGATATTCTGCGATTCGCGTTTGGTGATAAAGTTGCTGTTGTTGAGAAAACGTTTGTCAACCATCCAGAGGTCGGTGAGGACCAATACAGCCAGGATGAGGAAAAACTGGTTGCTTTTCAGTTTGTTGAGGTGCCACAGCAGGAGCGCTCCGGCAGCGGCGGCAATAAAGAGGAAAGAGCGGATCGCGTCGGCTTTCAGCAGGAAACGGCGATCGCTGCGCACAGCCTCCTGCAGCCAGTCGGGAAAGGCCTGCTGGTCATACGGCGCAACGAAGTTGCCGGCGATGCCCGGAAACAGGAAGAAGAGCAGGGTGATCCCGCCGGTAATGCCAAAACTCCATTTCAACGCCTGACGAAACTCCTTTTTTTCCACCTTTCCTGAAATGATCTGCTGAAGGCCGAGGAATCCGAGCAGCGGAATCGTAAAGCCGGCAACAACCAGGATCATTTCGGGCGCCCGGAATTTGTTGTATAACGGAAGATAGTCGAGTAGAAAGCTGGTCAGCGGCATCACATTTTTCCCCCATGCCAGCACAATCGACATCAGGGTAGCTGCCAGCAGCCACCATTTGTCGGCGCCTTTGACGATAAAAAGTCCCAGCACAAACAGGAAGATGATGATGGCACCGGCGTAGTAGGGCCCCGAGGTGACCGGCTTGTCGCCGTGATACATGATGACGGCCGAGATAACCTGCCGGGGATTTTCGATGTTGTTTTGCTGCAGCGCTTTAAAGCTTTCCGAATCGAGGCCGGGGTGGGTGGAGTGGCTGCCGCCTTTGAAATTGGGGATCAGCAGGGTGAGCGTTTCGTCGATTCCCTGGCTCCACTGTACGACGTAATCTTTGTCGAGTCCCGAAGTCTGGTTGGCCGAGTTATGGGTCAGTTCCGATTTTCCGCGGATGGTCTCTTTCGAATATTCCCAGGTAGTGTAGAGGTAGGAGAAGTTGGCTGCCACGGCAATCAGCGCCGCCACCGCCAGCATGCCGGTGGTTTTCAGGAAACCGGCAAGACGTTTCTCGCGGACGCTGTAAATTCCCTCGGTAATGGCAAATACGCCCAGCGCCAGCATGCCGTAATAGGTAATCTGCGGGTGAACCACCTGGATGTTCATCGCCAGGGCAAAAGCGGTCAGCAGGGCTCCTTTGATCCGGTTGCCGCGGTAGGCCATCAGCACGCCGGCTACCACCAGCATAAGATATCCCACGGCGTAGGCTTTGGTGTTGTGCCCCGCCCCGATGATAATGATCTGGTAGGTGGAGAATCCAAAGGCCAGCGCGCCGGCTACACTCAGCCAGCGGTTCACCTTCAGGGTGGTGAGCAGGACATAAAATCCTACTAAATAAAGAATGAGCATCGCTGCCGGGTGAAAAAGCATCCGAAACCAGCTTTGCAGCTTGCCAACCAGGTTGGTCGGGTACAATACCGAAATCATGTAACCCGGCATTCCGCTGAACATCGCGTTGGTCCAGACCGCTTCCTCGCCGGTTTTGGCCCGGTAATCGGCCAGCTCTTTCGACATACCGATGTGGCTTTGGATGTCGTGTGCGGCCAGCTGTTTGCCTTCTAACAGGGGGAAGAAATAGAGATAAGATACTGCAATGAACAGGGCGACAATGGCCGCCTGGATGCCGATTTTACGCAGAAGCTGCTGTTTTTCCATGGTTCTCCGGTATTTAATGATTGGTACCTGTCGCAAAAATAGGGATTTAAAGGATTTTTTACGGAATGATTTATTTTAAAAGCTCCCCGACAAAATAAAATCCTTTGCTCCATTGATTTACCGTTGCCGGCCTGTTGCAGAAAAGAGAGAAATATGGGGCAACAGTGCTTTAAATGTAGTTTTTACTTTTATATTTACCTGAAAGTATAATCCTAAAATCCTGACTTATGAGAAAAGCCATTTTTGCCTTCTTTTTTTGCGCCTTTTCAGTTGCTGCAACGGCGCAAACACAGAATAAACTGGTGATAAACGCCGGAACCGACGGTCCGCAGATCAGCAAATATATCTACGGACATTTTGCCGAACACCTCGGCCGTTGTATCTATGACGGGATCTGGGTTGGTCTCGATTCGAATATTCCCAATATCAATGGTTACCGCAAAGATGTTTTTGAGGCGCTCAAAGCCCTCCAAATGCCGGTGTTGCGCTGGCCCGGCGGATGTTTTGCCGATACCTACCACTGGAAGGATGGGATCGGCCCCAAAGCGCAACGGCCGAAAATCAAGAATGTGTTTTGGGGCGGAACCGTGGAAGACAACAGTTTCGGGACGCACGAATTCCTGAACCTCTGCGAGATGCTGGGCTGCGATGCCTATGTGTCGGCCAATGTGGGCAGCGGGACGGTGCAGGAAATGGTGGAGTGGATTGAATACATGACCTCGGACGACGATGTGGAGATGGTCAACCTGCGCCGCCAGAACGGACGCGAGAAGCCGTGGAATGTCAAATTCCTCGGGATTGGCAACGAAAGCTGGGGGTGCGGCGGAAATATGACACCCGAATACTATGCCGACCTGATGAAACAGTATTCCACCTATGTCTGGGAATATGGGCGCGACAAAATGAAGCGGGTGGGCTGCGGTGCGAATGGGGAAGATTACAACTGGACGCGCGTGCTGATGCAGAAAGGCGCCCGCAACATGGATGCCCTGTCGCTGCACTATTATACCATTGCCGGCGAAAGCTGGAACAATAAGTCGGCCGCTACCGGTTTCGATGAAAGCCTTTACTTTGCCGGCCTTCGCAAGGCGCTGCGGATGAGCGAACTGGTTGACCGACACTCGCGCATCATGGACGAGTTTGACCCGCGCAAACGGGTTGGCCTCTATGTGGACGAATGGGGGATCTGGACCGACGTGGAGCCGGGAACCAATCCGGGGTTCCTTTTTCAGCAAAACTCCATGCGCGATGCCCTGATCGCCTCTGCCACCTTCGATATCTTTAACCGCAACTGCGAGCGGGTGAAAATGGCCAACATTGCCCAAACCGTGAATGTCCTCCAGGCGATGATCCTCACCAAAGGAAACCAAATGGTGCTCACGCCAACCTATCACGTGTTTAACCTGTACAAAGTACACGGCGACGCCAGCCTGCTGCCGGCCAGCCTGATTTCGGAATCCTACAGCTATGGAAACGAAAAGATTCCGGCGCTGAGCCAGACGGTGTCGCGCGATGCACAGGGGAGAATCCACGTGTCGGTGAGTAACCTGAACCCGGCTCAGCCGGTGAAGCTGCTGGTTGAACTGAACGGCCAAAACGTTAAGAAGGTGAACAGCGCCATCGTGCTGACGGCCCCGTTTTTTAATGCGGTGAATACTTTCGACAAGCCCGAAACGGTAAAACCGGCCCCCTTTAAAGCGTACAAACTGGTATCGGAAAATATGCTTGAAATGACGTTGCCTTCAGCGTCGGTGGTTACCCTTGAACTGCAGTAACCACACGGCTGGCTGGCAGGCGTTTCTTTTAAATGCAGGAGGTTGTCCGGTTGGGGGCAACCTCCTGGTGTTTTCTGAAGAAACCAAAAATCCAGGTTCAGAACAGGACTTTCTGTTTTGAACAACCAATCTGATAAAGCTAAAAACTGTTCCCGGTTCCGGGCGAAGTGGTTAATCTAATTGGGATGAATGTTTTTAATGGTTCTGGATGGGATTTTGGAAACTGCCGCACCAGCGAGGAACCGGGCTATTCTGTCCGGGTACTGTTTCCTTCAAGGTAAGTCATAAATTTTTCGCCGTCGGCCGACATTTCAAACCTTGTATGGAAAGTTTGATTCTCCAGCAGGGTGTAGGTGAGTCGAAAAACCGGGGCGTTGGCGGTTTTTTCACTGGTCAGGATGATCGATTTTTCTGGATAGGTGATGGTATAGTGGATGAGGTGCCCTTCGTTGTCAAAATAAATGGCTTTTGAAGGGGCGCCGGAAGAGCCATCCGCGTAAATGATCATCAAATCGTCGTGGACAATTTTGGGCTTTTGGGCTGTGGCAGGGTATTCCGAATGGCCTTTTCTCACGAGGATTTTCTGATCCAGGTCAAAATGAAAAGAGAAAGTTCCGCCGCCTTGTCCGGGCTGGCCGCTTCCTTCGCCTTTCCACTCGCCAATCAGGGGGACCCATTTCTCCCAAATCGTGTTTTGCTGACCGAAACAGGGAACGGCCAGGGCAAACAGCGCCACAATAATAAATAGTTTTGTTTTCATAGATCTGCTTTAAGGTTGTGCCTTTACAATGAAATAGAACCACCTGCACAGTGGTTGCAGTTTTGCGTTCAGGCGGATTTTAGGCACTGCCGCACAAGCGAAGAACTGCAATTCAATGATACGAAAAACTTTCCACTTATTTTGGGACCATACCGTGCGCCCAAAGCGGAAGCGGTTGTGACGATTCCGGATTTTTCTGTTCCGACATCTCCTTCCCGACGCTGCAAACAGTTTGGTCATCCTGCGATGAGGTAATTCCGATGAACTTGATTTTCCGTCCGGCTTCAGTTGCGGAGGTGGTGGTCAAAAAAATAAGGAACGAAAACTTTTACGTTTTACATTCCTTATTTCCGAACGCTCTTTTCATGCTGTCTATTGGGTTGTAAGGGCGTCGGGCCTTTTCCCGTCAGCATACCGGCGCACCAGCAGCGAAATGGCGGTGGCGCCGAAGGTGAAGAGGTAGAGCAGGATGTCGAGCTGCAGGGGACCAACCTGGGAAGGAACCAGCCCTGCGATGGAGGCCAGGAATACCGCCAGGGCGATGAATGAAATGACGATCAGCTCTTTGCCGGGCTTGTGTCTGGAGATGACGCCCGACAGTACGATCGGGGCGATCATCGCCGTTCCGGTAAAGCTTACCCGCGCCAGCAGCGCAATCTGGTCGCCCATCAGCGAGGCGAAAATCATCACCAGAATAGCGAAGATGAAAAGGAAGATTTTGGTGATGAACATCACCCGCTTTTCGTGACCCGGCAGCATCGACCGCAGTTCATTGCCGAGGGCAAAAATCTGCGAGTTGGTGGTCGACAGGCAGGCGGCAAAAAGTCCTACCATGGCCAGACCGGCTACCGGCGCCAGCTGGTCATACAGCAGCGCTTTCGACCAGAACTCCTGGGCCGTGGCCGCCGGATACCTGACCGCTCCATACATGCCGATAAAGATGGTGGCCATGATAACCAGGATGGCGAAGATCCCCACGGCATAGGCCATCTTTTTCATGGCACGAAGATTTTTCATCACCACCAGGCGGGTGGTCATCTGCGGCTGCGTTACCGGGATCATCACCACAGCAATGAGGCTGCCCAGCAAAAACTGCCAGTTAAACAGCTTGTTGGGGCCGGGGCACGAGAGCAGTTGTTCTTCGGCCGCCGCCACCTGGTCGAACATGCTCTGCAGGCCGCCCAGCTTGTGGATGCAGGTGCCGGCAATGAGCCACAGCACCACCAGCAGGATCGTCCCCTGGATGGCATCGCTGTAAACCATGGCCTTAAAACCGCCAATCTCAGCATATAAAATCATCAGCACCACCAGGATCAGTGACCAGCCCCACCGGGGAAGAAACTGCGGGAAAGCGGCATCGAAGAATACGGAAATTCCGCGGATCTGGATGGCAGCATACGGGATCAGAAACAGAAAGGAGCTGAAGAACAGCGCGTATCCGGCCCAGCGGGTACCGTAACATTCGGTCATCAGGCCGGCAACGCCCTTAAATCCTTTTTCGCGGGCTTTGCGGCGGAGTTTGCGCCCAAACCAAAGGATAAAAAAGACCATCGCCCCGTCGGAAAAGGCCAGGAAAATCCAGGCGCCGATGCCATTCTGCCGGAAAAAATCGGGCATCCCCTGGAAGGTGAAGGCGCTAAACAGCGCGGCCGAAAAGGTCATAAATCCGAGGAATACGCCCAGGTTGGAGCCGGCCAGCATAAACTCCTGCGAACTTCTGTTTTTCTGGTATGATTTTACCGAAGCCAGCATCAGCAGGCTGAAGAAGGCCACGAACATAATGACGACCCAGGTTATCATTGGTTGTCCTCCTCTTCGTCAGGTAAAACTTTGCTGCCGAGGTAAGTGAGCACGACCAGCGCAATGGTCGTCAGGATGCTCACCCAGAGTGTATAGGGCATTCCAAACAGGGACGGGGTGGTTTTTCCGGGTGCAATCACCAGCGGGGAGAAGGTAAGGATGATGATCAGGATTGCGGCCGCCACACAGAGCCGCCAAAGTAATTTGCTGTTTTTCATAGGTTTTATCAGTTGGTTTGAAAATGGAAATCGGTTTTTGTTCCGAAGATAACCGAAAACAGGTTTGGTGAACCTGCTTCCGGAGATCAGCTGTCGGTTGGGCAGATATTTTTACAGCCTGGGGAGGGTCATGCCGCCGTCCACCACCACGGTCTGACCCGTGGAGTAGGGCAGGTATCCCAGAGCCATGGCCGCCGCCACTTTCCCGATGTCTTCGGGTTGGCCCCAGCGTTTCAACAGGCAAATGCCCTCTTCGAGCAGGCGGTCGTATTTCTCTTTTACCCCGGCGGTCATGTCGGTGTGCACCAGGCCGGGCTGAATTTCGTAAGCCGGGATGTTAAACTCGCCCAGGCGGGCCGCCCACAGTTTGGTGGCCATCGAGATACCGGCTTTCGAGAGGCAGTATTCGCCGCGGTTGGTCGAAGCGACGGTCGCCGAAATCGACGATACATTGATGATGCAGCACGGAAAATCCGGGTCCGCCTTTTTTTGTTTTACCATCTGGTTGGCAAAAAGCTGCGTCAGGAAATAGGGCCCCCGCAGATTGGTGTCCAGCACTTCGTCGTAAATCTCTTCCGTGGCTTCCAGGATATCCATTCGCACGCGGGGGGCGATCCCGGCATTGTTGACCAGCACATTGAGTTTTTCGAAGTGGGCGATCACCTGTTCGTAGAGATGCTGGCGGTCGTGTCGGTCTGAAACATCGCCCCGGATGTAGATCGCCTCCACGCCGCAGCTTCTCAGCTCTTCCAGCGCCGGCTCTACCAGTTCCGGTTTTCGGACTCCGTTGATGGCGATGTTAAATCCGGCTTTGGCCAGTTCTTTGGCAATTCCCAGTCCGATTCCGCGCGAGCCGCCGGTGACCAGCGCCACGGAAGCGTTGAGCTTTCCGCCGGTACGGGAATTCTGAATTTCAGGATTGAGTTGGTTCATGGTAAAAAATTCAAGAGGTAATTTTTAATGAGGCAGCGTTGAAAGGAACAAGCGCCGGAATCAGAGTTCGGGCACTTCAACCCAGGTTTTGCGGGCCCAGCTTTCCACTCCTTTTTCGGCCAGTTGTACTCCTTTGGCGCCCGCTTTCAGGTTCCAGGGGAAGGGGCTGCCGGTGACCACATGTTTCAGGAAGAGTTCCCACTGTGCCTTGAAGGCGTTATCGAAAAATTCCTGTTCGGGAACGCGGCTCCATCCTTCGTAAAAGTTGATCGGATTGGGGATGTCGGGGTTCCACACCGGTTTGGGCGTGTTGCCGTAGTGTTGGGTCCAGCATTCGCGCAGGCCGGCAACTGCCGAACCGTGGGTGCCGTCAACCTGGATGGTGAGCAGGTCGTCGCGCCGCACGCGGGTAACCCACGACGAGTTGAAGTGGGCGATCACCCCGCCTTCCAGTTCGAAGGTGGCGTAGGCCGCATCGTCGGCGGTGCAGGCGTACGGGTTGCCCTGTTCGTCTACCCGTTCGGGGATGTGGGTGGCGCCGAGGCAGAACACCCCTTTTACATTTCCGAAGAGGTTGTCGAGGACATAACGCCAGTGGCAGAGCATGTCAACGATGATGCCGCCGTCATCCTCTTTGCGGTAGTTCCAGCTGGGGCGTTGTGCGGCTACGGTGTGCCCTTCGAAAACCCAGTAGCCGAATTCGCCGCGTACCGAGAGAATTTTTCCGAAGAAGCCGTTTTGGATCAGGCGCCTGAGTTTGAGCAGCCCGGGCAGCCACAGTTTGTCCTGCACCACGCCGTGTTTGACGCCGGCCTCCTCGCAAATGCGGTACAGTTCGAGCGCCGAAGCGGTGCTGGTAGCCACCGGTTTTTCACAATAAATGTGTTTGCCGGCAGCAACGGCCTGTTTTACGGCTTCGGCGCGGCGACCGGTGGTTTGCGCATCAAAATAGACCGTGTAAGCCGGGTCGCGCAGAACGCTTTCCAGGTCGGTGGTATATTTTTCCACGCCGGATTGCCGGGCCAACCGGGCCAGTTTGATTTCGTTACGTCCGACCAGGACCGGGTCGGGAACGATAAATTCGGAAGGGCTGATTTGTACGCCTCCCTGTTTGATGATCTCAACGATAGAGCGCATCAGGTGCTGGTTGGTTCCCATGCGCCCCGTGACGCCGTTCATGATAATTCCTACGCGGTGGATGGTCATATTGAAAAGTTTTTAAGTTTCTGATCAGATTGCTCCGGATTCGTTTTCCGGTGCCAAAATTTGTTCCTGCCGGCAGTTTTTTTTGCCGTTCAGGCTTGTTTCAGGTGAAATTTTTATAGGCATGGATAATTTTCTGCAGAAAGGCATCCTGGTCTTGCGCCCAGAATTTGGTAGAGAAAATTTCCACTTCGTTAAATCCGGTAAACCCGGTTTTTTCAACCCAGCTGCGGATTTTTTTCAGCGGAATACAACCTTCTCCCATTAGTCCCCGGTCGAGGAGCAGGTCGGTAGTAGGGATGTTCCAGTCGCAGACGTGGAAGGCAAACAGGTGGTTGTTTTTTCCGCACCGTTCGATTTCGCTTTCCAGGGCAGGGTCCCACCAGAGGTGGTAAACGTCGACGGCAACTCCAACCAGCGGCGAGCCGATGGCTTCGGCCATGTTGTTGGCCTGTGCCAGGGTATTGACCGCCGAGCGGTCGCCGGCATACATCGGGTGGAGTGGTTCGATGGCCAGCCGGATGTTGTTGGCTTCGGCATGTGGAAGCACCTTTTCGATGCCGCTGCGGATCTGGCTGCGCGAAACTTCGAGCGGCTGTCCCGGATCGGCGCCGCACACCAGTACCACCAGCGGAGCGCCCAGCGCCGCCGCCTCGTCGATGGCGCGCCGGTTGTCGTCGATCGCCGCTTGCCGTTTCTGCGGCGAAACCGATGGGAAAAAGCCGCCGCGACAGAGCGAGACAATTTGCAATCCCGCCGACCGGATCAGCTCCCCGGAGGCGAAAATATCCCTTCCTTCCAGGGCGTTGCGCCAAACGGTAATCCCTTTTACGCCGGCAGCCGCAAATTTTTCAACGGCTGTTTCCAGCGGCCACGGTTTGGTGGTGAAGGTGTGCACACACAGTTTCGATAAAAAATCTTCCATGTCAGTTCTCCTTTTTTCCTGAAGGAACAGCTAAATGCAGTTGTAGAAGGTGTAGTATTTTTCGTTGGCGATTATCCGCGAAAGGTAGAGGGCTGTTTCGCGGAAGTGGTAGTCGCCCCACATCGACGATTCGCCACAGGCGATCTGTTGTCCCTGCGGAACGTAGTCCCACCCGTTGGGCTGGTGGTAGATGCTGTGGAGCAAAATTCCCTGGTGCGCCGGATCGGTACTCAGGTAAGGCTCTTCCAGCAGGCGCGCCAGGACGGTTAACCCGGCCTGCCAGTATTGCCGGCCCTCGCCAGTGGGGCCGAGTATCTTGCCGAGGCGGAGCAGCCCCTGAGCCCCGATGGCCGCTGCCGAACTGTCAACCGGTTCCCAGGCGTTGAACGGATCGGCAGGACGGTTGAGGTAGTCGCCCAGCTGGTGCAGGTTCGGAGCGCCGGTGTCCCAGTAAGGAATACCGTCAACGGGCGTGTTGCTGATGTAAAAATCGCAGGTGGCACGGGCGCCCTTCAGCATGGTTTGGCGGAGGGTCTCTTTTCCGCCGGCGGTTTCCAGGTCTGCTTCGGAGAGGGTAGCGAGCAGCTCCAGCTCTTCGGCAAAACCCAGCATGGCCCAGGCCAGACCGCGTGTCCAGGTTGAAAAGCCGGTGTATCCCTGCTGCGAGTTGGGGCAGCGGAAGTTGCCGTCGTGGGTGTTGAAAATGCTTTCGTGGGCGGTGCGTCCCCACACGTCGTACCGGTCGCGCCCTTCGCCGTAGTAGACCGAATAGCGCGCGGTGGCCGTGATATGCTGCATGGCCCGTTCGAGCAGGGAGATCTTTACATCGTTTTCGCCCTGGAGGAGATGCCCCAGCAGGTGGCTCACCACCAGGACGCGGCAGGAACGGATGGTGTCGACAAAAAGCGAGTGCGGCCCGTTGAACGAGGAGATGAAACCGCCCTCGCGGGTGCGGGTCCAGCGGCTGGCCTGCACCGCGCCCGAAATTTTCAACGCCAGTTCGTAGAAATTTTTCTCCCACCCGTTGAACGGGATTTTTTCTTCTTTCATCAGCCGGAGCAGGTTCCCGTAGGTGCTCAGGTTGTTGAACCCGTGATCGTGAACTCCCACATGGCTGATATGCGGCGCCATTTTGGAGACCGTGTTTTGCCGGCCGTTTTCCAGAAACCACGGTTCGCCGGTGGCATCGAACTGTAAAATGGCCGAACCGAACTGAAAACCCTGGGTCCATTCGGTCCATCCGCGGGTGGTGTATTTGCCGCCTGCCGTAAATACCGGCGATCCGTTGGAGGAGTCGTATTCCCGGTCGATGGCAATGATTTTTTCGCCCGATAAGTGCCAGAAGTTATCCAGTTTGTTTTTCAGCATACCGGGTTCTAACCCGTAGTCTATCTTCATGTTTTGCTAATTTAAGGTTCCACTCAAAATACAAAAATAAAAAACGGAGCAGGAGCCTTCCCGGATAAATCGTTCGATTTCTGGTACATTTGGGAAGGGAGGTCAGTTTTCGTACTGCCGGCGCATCCGGTTCCGGAACTCCGAAGGGGTAGTGCCGGTTTTCATGCGGAAGAGGCGGGTGAAATAGGAGGGATCGGTGTAGTTCAGGCTGAAGGCGACTTCTTTGTTGCTCAGGTCGGAATAGATGAGCAGGCGTTTGGCTTCCAGGATCAGCCGTTCGATGATCAGTTCGCTGGCGGTCTTTCCGGTGAGGCTTTTTACCGCGCGGTTCAGTACCGCCGGCGATTCGCCCAGCCGTTCGGCATACTCTTTTACCTGGTGGAGCTGGTTGAAATGACGGTCGACCAGCTGGTTGAAACTGTTGACCAGGTTTTGGTGCGGGTGGAGCACGGGATGGCGGTGTTTGAGCAGCGCGGCAAAACGGTTGCGCAACCGCAAAAAGAAAATGTTCAGAAACGAGATGATGATCTCTTCCGTTTCGGCCGAGATCCGGTCAAACTCCTCCTCGATCGCGGAGATGATGGAGGAGAAGCCGGTAAACTCTTCGGGAGTCATGTTCAGGATCGGGCCATTTTCGAGCTGGGTAACCAGCGGGTAGCCGGGGATAATCTCCAGTCCGTTGAACCGCAGGTTGTAAAACTCTTTCGAAAAGATGAACAGGTAGCCTTCGTAGTTTTCGCCACGCCGGATCTGGTGGACCTGGCCGGGTTGCAGCACATGGATACTGGGCGGAAGGATCGGGTAGTTGCGAAAATCGATTTCGTGCTCGCCGCTGCCGTTGGTGAAGACGCACAGCTCAAAATAGTTGTGTTTGTGCGGCAGGGCGGTGTCGTGCGGGTAATCTTTCCGTTGAATACGTTTCCCTTTCACCCGGTAAATTTTCAGGGCAAACTTCTCTTTGGCGGCGAAGGGCAATTCGTACATCGGAACTTTTTCGAGCATACGGCAAGTTTATCAGGCTAAAAATACAAAGTTGCCGCCACAGTTTGGAATCCTGTGCAAAAATGTTGAAAAGAGCAAGTGCGGGGGCTGCATTATAACAGAAAAGCCGGGTTGCCCCTGCTTCCTCCAACTGCCCCTCGGGTGTACCTTAAATCCGCATGTTGAATTTAGAAAGAGGGTGTCTCAAAGTCAGAAACACCCTCTTTGTAATTTGCATCTCTATCAGAGACTATTTTCAAATCTTCAATTCTCCAAAAAGATAAATCTACTTTTTGATCAGCCTTTTTTCCGAGGTCTATTTTTTAACGGCTTTCAGGATGTCGGATACCCCTGCCCGGGTCACCCTCACCAGATAAAGCCCCGGAACCAGTTCCTCGCCGAACTGGATGGTTTGCGAACCGGAAAGGGTTGTGGTGTACACCTCCTTCCCGGTGATGTCGGATACCGCGATCCTGCTTTGGATTTCAGGATCTCCGGTAACTCTCAGGTTGAAAGCCGTATGGGCCGGATTGGGCCAAAGCTGCAGATCGGATGGATCTTCTGCCGGAGTCATGGGAATGCTGGCTGATTTCAGTTTTGTCATTCCACCGTCCCTGTTATCGTGAGGCAGAAAGAGTACAAACACGTAGTAACCGGAGTTCCAACTCTCGTCACGGAATAGCAAAAGGATATAGTAATACCTGCCGTCACCCGGGCCAGAACGTTCTGCCCTGAGCAGGAGATGGTGCATGTCGATCACCTCCGTGTCGACCAGGGTATTGCCGTCACCAATGCCGTTTTCCGGTTCTGAGGTAAAAGCAAAAATCTCACAGGTGACATCTCCGCACTTGTCATTTACCTCATAGTTGAGGGTTATGGGAGTCATTTTGTGGTTAGGCGGTGAGAAGGGGTCGAATTCCATCGAGAGGTTACTAATCACCGGCGCCTCGATGTCGAAGACCATGACATCGAAGCTGCATTCGGCCGTCAGTCCCTGTTCGTTGGTCAGCAAAAAGCTGTTGGTGGTCGTTCCCACCGGGAAAAGCGAACCCGACGGGAGTCCGGCCGTTTGTACAAGGGTCACCCCGCCTCCCCCGCAATTGGGGGTGGGCACTACCTCGGGGTACCAAACCACGGCTCCGCACACCCCGGGATCATTGGCTGCATAGATGAAGTCGGGGCAGCGCAGGCCCGGGAGCGGACAGGTGGTGGCCTCAAACCAGTAGCGACCTGCCAGGATATTGAACGTCACGTTGTAGGTTCCGGCCATCACCGGAATATCGGGTCCAAACCACAGGGCACTGTCGGTGGGGAAACCAAATCCCCCCCAGTTGGCAGCCCAGTCATTACCGATCCGGAATTTGACATACCCATCCGTGAAAACCTGATTTTGCAGCGTGTAAACAATACCGTCAGAAGTCATCATTTCGATGTCGGTATCCCAGCCATTGAGCGCCGATCCGAGGATTCCCAGGGGTGGATAGATGAAATGGTACTCCCCGGTCGATCCATTGAACAGCACTTCATAATTTCCTTCTTCCACCGGAATGGGTGGGCCACCCAACGTAGCCACTCCATCGGGAAATCCAGTACCTCCCCAGAGCTGAGCCGGATCATCATTCAGCCTGAATTTGGCTTCTCCATCATTGAGCAACAGGTTGGCAATTTTGTAATTGGTCCCATCGGTGCTCCACATGGGCAGATCGGTGTCCCACCCATAATCAGGGGGCACGGCTGTGCCCAACAAGCCTACTGCGGGGGCGCAGGTTCCGGAGCAGACGAAGGAGTATTCCCCGGTCATCCGGTTGAAGGTGATGTCATAGGTTCCCGGGCCATATACCGGGATGTTATTTCCGTCCCGAACGCCTACTCCAGTGGGAAAATCACTGTTTCCCCAGTTCACCATCCAGCTGTCGTTCTGCCTGAACTTGCAATAGCCGCTTTTCAGCGGGAAATCCTCCAGCGTGTAGATGATTTCATCGGTGGTGGCCAGGTCCACGTCAACCTCCCAGTTGTCTACCGCCGTTCCCAGAATTCCCACCCGAATGGGGAGCTTGCCCAGGTCTTCCAGCATCACATTGTCAAAGTACACGGAACCGCTCATGCCGCCGATTTCCAGGCTGAACTTGTGGCAGGGGAACACCTGGCTGACTGTAAACTCCAAGGTGATCGTCTGCCATTCCGTGGTGGCATACTGCCAATACTGGTTGTAGCCGAGCAGGCTGTTCCAGTTGCCGCCGTCCTCTCCCAGAAAAACACCAAACCATCTCTCAAAATCTGATCTCACATCAAAGGAGAGGCGGTAGGTATGATCCATCATCATGGGAAAACCCCACTGCATCAGTTGCACCTCCCAGGTGTCGTACCCGCCGTAATTGACGGAATAGCGGCAGACTCCCGATTCCACCACCGGCAGGGCATCCACACCCTGGTAAAGGTTGGTGAAATAATACCAGGCTCCCGTCGTGGTACAGCTTCCCCCCTGATCGGGAAGAACCTCCGTCGTCGTGCTGAAATCGCCGTCGGCCAGCAGATTCTGGGCCCGTACCCCGCCAATGGCAAGGATAAACAAAGCCCCTGTCAAAAAAGTAAAGATCTTTGTTTTCATAGCTTGCTTTTTAAGTCTATTTTAAGAGAAAACCCTATTAAAATGTACGGAAAAAAAGCATCATATCCAATAATTGTCTGGAAATAAATACGTTACATAATTAACCGTTATTTATAATCCCGTGATCCCGGCGATGAATCCACTTTTGCTGAAATAGGCAGAGAACAAAGAACAGGTTCCGGGAAATTAAAAATCCTCTTTCATCAAGACGAAGTGTATCTCATCGCAGAGCCGGTCCATTCCGGGGAGCAATTTTCGGAAGACCCCAGCTCCCGTGCGATTGTATCGCGTGGAGCTACGCAAAAAATCGTTATTTTAGACCGTTCCTCCGCTCCCGCGCGATTGTATCGCGTGGGGCTGCTTAGCAACAATAACATTTTCCAGTATTCCTTTTTTCCCTGCATAATCAGCGGCGCTGCTGTGTAAATAATTTCGTGTTTTGAAAATTAATCCTTCTTCAACCGGATTGTTGTGAATGTAATCAATTTTTTCATCGATAACTTTATTGCTCCACAATTCGATGGGTTGATTGTCAGGTCCCCAGCTCCCGTGCGATTGTATCGCGTGGAGCTACGCAAAAAATCGTTATTTTAGACCGTTCACCACAAAAAAGGAAATGATGGATCTTTCGTCAACAGTTACGTTGTCCAACGGGGTTGAGATGCCCTGGTTCGGGCTGGGGGTTTTTCAGAGCAAAGAGGGGCCGGAAGTGGAGAATGCCGTGTTGACGGCGCTTGAAGCGGGGTATCGTCATATCGACACGGCCGCCGTTTACCGCAACGAAGGCGGGGTGGGGCGCGCCGTTAAAGCCAGTACGATAGCGCGTCATGAGGTTTTTATCACCTCGAAAGTGTGGAACTCCGACCAGGGGTACCACCGTACGTTCGCAGCGCTGGAAGCCAGCCTCGACCGGTTGCAAACCAACTACCTCGACCTCTACCTGATTCACTGGCCCAAAGGGCCGTTGTCGGCCGAAACCTGGCAGGCCCTGGAAGAGCTGTATGCTGCCGGCAAGGTGCGGGCCATCGGGGTGAGTAACTTTCTGGTTCACCATCTCACCGATCTGCTGCCGCACTGCAAAGTGGCGCCGATGGTCAACCAGGTGGAGTACCATCCCGAACTGCAGCAGCCTCACCTGCTCCGGTTTTGCCTTGAAAACAACATCCGGCTCGAAGCGTGGAGCCCCATCATGAAGGGGCGTGTAAACAGCGTGCCGGTATTGCAGGCGCTGGCGGCCAAATATGGTAAAACGCCGGTACAGATCACCCTGCGCTGGGAGCTGCAGAAACAGGTGGTGGTGATTCCCAAGTCGGTGCAGCCCGACCGTATCCGGGACAACGCGCAGGTGTTTGATTTCGAACTGTCGCCCGAAGATATGGCGAAGATCGACCGGCTTGACAAAAACCGCCGCGTAGGTCCTGATCCCGACAACTTCGACTTTTAAAAATTTATGTCCAGGAGATATTTTTTTATGAAACTGATTCTGGCTCTCCTTTTTCTGATGTGGCTGCCGGGTTTACAGGCTTTTGCCCAGCCGCAAAACCACCGCCCGCTCACCATCGAAAAAATTATGCAGGATCCTGAAAAATGGATTGGCACGGAACCCGATCGAATTTTTTGGAACGAGGCGAGCGATGTCGTCTATTTCGACTGGAATGCGGAGCAGGACACCCTTCCGTCGCGTTACTGTTTTTCCTTGAAAAACGGTATCACCGCGAAGGTTCCGGCAGCAGAAAAAGCCCGCCTGCCCGAAGAGAGAGGGATTTATGATGCTGGGTTTGGCCGGAAGGTTGAGGTGCGGAACGGAAATCTTTTTTGGATTGACCTGAAAAAAGGACGCGAACGTCAACTCACGGATTTCGCGGGCCGCGTGTCGCAACCAGCATTTACGGCCTGCGGGAAGGTGTCGTTTGTTTACCACCAGAACCTCTTTTGGGTTGATCCCGAAACCGGCCTGATCAGCCAGCTCACCGACTTTGTGGCTGGGGAGGCGCCCGCCGGATCCCGGCAAACGTGGCTGGAAAAACAGCAGCAACAGCTTTTTGAGGTACTGCGCGAACGCGACCGGTTACAAAAAACACACGAATACCGCCAAACGACCGAAAGTGCGGCGAAGCCGGAGAAAATTTACCTCGGCAAAGAGCGGCTGGGAAATGTGTGGCTCGCGCCGACCGGAAAATATGTGGTATTCACCACTTTCGAAAATCAGCCGGGACGCGAGACCAGCGTGACCCACTTTGTGACCGGATCGGGTTACACCGAAGGACGCAGCGCCCGTGCCAAAGTGGGCGCCGTACCGGCTGCGGTGAAGCTGGTTGTTTGGGACCGGGCGGCCAATCAGCTGCTGACGGTCCAACCCGACAGCCTGCCGGGCGTGAAAGAGCTGCCCGATTTCTGGAATGACTATCCGGAAAAGAGGCCCGATGCCAACAGGATTTCTCCGCGGCCGGTAAGTTTTTCTGCGCTGATCTGGAACAAAACCCGGGATCTGGCGCTGGTTTCGGTCTATTCGCGCGATAACAAAGACCGCTGGGTTTGCCTGCTCGATCCGGCAACCGGCCAACTGGAGCTGCTCGATCGCCAGCGCGATGAGGCGTGGATCGGCGGCCCCGGCATCAGCAACTGGGGCCAACGCGCCGGCTGGCTTCCCGACAACGAAACCGTCTGGTTTCAAAGTGAGGAGAGCGGCTATTCGCACCTGGTGACCGTAAACATCCGCAACAAACATCGGCGTGCCCTTACTTCCGGGCGTTGGGAGGTGTATGAACCGTTTCTTTCGCGCGACGGAAAATTTTTCTACTTCACCGCCAATCTCAAACATCCCGGCATCCGTCACTTCTACCGGTTACCGGCGGACGGCGGCCAACCGGTGCAGATCACCCAGGCCGACGGCGGTAACGAAGTGACCCTCTCGCCCGACGAAAAGTGGCTTGCCATCCGCCATTCCACAGCCAACCGACCCTGGGAACTCTATCTTCAGGAGAATAAACCCGGCGCACAACCCCGGCAACTGACCCACTCGCTCTCTCCGGCGTTTGAAAGTTACCCGTGGCGGATGCCCCGGTTTGTCACCTTCGAAGCGGCCGACGGCGAAACCGTTCATGCCCGACTCTACCGTCCGGAGCAGCCCGCGCAGCAGGGACCGGCGGTGATTTTTGTCCACGGCGCCGGCTATCTGCAAAATGCCCACCAGTGGTGGAGCAGCTACTCCCGCGAGTATCTGTTTCACAATTTGCTGGTAGACCATGGTTACACGGTACTCGATATCGATTACCGTGGCAGCGCCGGCTACGGGCGCGACTGGCGTACCGGTATCTACCGGCACATGGGCGGAAAAGATTTATCTGACCACCTGGACGCTGTCGGTTTCCTGACCGAAAAATGCGGGGTGTCGCCCTCCCGGATCGGCATTTATGGCGGTTCCTACGGCGGTTTTATTACGCTGATGGCGCTGTTCAAACATCCCGGGGTATTTGCCGCCGGCGCAGCCTTGCGTGCCGTAACCGACTGGGCTCACTACAACCACGGTTACACCGCCAACATTTTAAACACTCCGGCCGAAGACAGCCTCGCTTTTGTGCGCAGTTCGCCAATCTATTTTGCGGATGGGTTAAATGACGCCCTGCTGATGTGTCACGGAATGGTGGACGACAATGTGCAGTTTCAGGATATCGTGCGGCTTTCCCAGCGGTTGATCGAACTGGGCAAACAGAATTGGGAGCTGGCCGTTTACCCCGTCGAATCGCATGGTTTTGTAGAGCCCTCCAGCTGGACCGATGAATACCGGCGTATCTTTAAATTGTTTGAGGAAAATCTGAGAAAATAGATTTGGGTAAGTCGCTGGTTTAAAGACTCTCTGTCGATGTGTTTCAGGAAATGTTAATTGATTGAACCGACGAGTGCCCCGGCTTTGAAAATGAACAATAATCGTGAAAAAGATGTCGCTTTTATGGCTAAGTTTGTGTAAGCTTTTTAAAAACTGGTCAATTGCGGCACTCGCTCAACACGCTGATCCTGTTTTTTATCCTGATATTTTTTCAGGCGGTCTCTCCCCGTTTTGGGGTGGGAGAAGAGAAGTTTTTCCGCACGCCGCCAGCGCTGCAACAGCTCCGCCGGTTTGATCTCCCTCCCCCCGGATTTGCGATAAATCGGGCTTTTTGGCCGGCGGCACAGCCGAAACTCCTCCAGTGGTCTGTAATTTAATTCAGCAATGATGTTCTGGAAAAACACAAATTTTGCGCTAATTCTCCACTACATTTCCCTGATCCTCCTTTTCGAGAGCCTGTTTATGCTGTCGGCAGCGGCGATTGCTGCCGGCTACCGCGAACCCATTTTATCCGGAATGCTGGGCGCTGCACTGGTTACTTTTTCAGTCGGGCTGCTCTTCTACTTTTTAACACGAAAATTCCGCAACCAGGAACCCGGGCGGCGCGAAAGCCTGCTGATTGTGAGTGCGGGGTGGTTCTTCCTCGGTTTTTTCGGGACGTTGCCCTACCTGCTGACCGGGACAATCCCGCACGTTGCCAATGCACTTTTTGAATCGGTTTCCGGCTTTTCGACCACCGGTTCATCCATTCTGACCGATGTGGAAGCGATGCCCAAATCCATTCTCTTCTGGCGCAGCGAAACCCACTGGATCGGAGGAATCGGCATCATTGTGATGGTGATTGCCATTATGCCATTCCTGAAGGTGAGCGGGATTCAGCTTTTTGGTTCTGAAGCCTCGATTGTGGTGGAAGAGCGAATTGTGCCCAAAATGCGTTATGTGGCCCGCAACTTCGGCATTATTTACGTTGGGTTTACGGTGGCCCAAACCCTGTTGATGTGGATTGCCGGCATGCCGTTGTTCGATAGTGTCTGCCACTCGTTCGGGACGGTCGCCACCGGTGGCTTTTCGACCCAAAATGACAGTATTGCCGGCTATTCTCCGGTGATCCAGTATATCGTTACCTTTTTTATGCTGATCGCCGGGATGAATTTTTCCCTTCATTTTTTGCTGTTCACCGGCCGGGGCCGGCAGATGTGGAAGAACGAAGAGTGGCGGTTTTACCTGATCATTATTTTTGGGGTGGTTGCCCTGCTGACGGTTACCCTTTTTCTGAAGATGGGCATGCCGCTTGAAGCTGCTTTCCGCGATGCTTCTTTCCAGGTGGTGACCATTATTACCGCCACCGGATTTGCTACCGACGACTATTTGTTGTGGCCCATTTACGGGCAGCTTTTAATCGCCATGCTGATGTTGATCGGGGCTTCGGCCGGTTCGACCGGCGGCGGGGTGAAGGTGATCCGTCACCTGGTTGCCCTGAAAAAAATCCGGCATTCATTCCGGCGGTTGATCTATCCGAATGCGGTGAGCCATGTCCGCTACAACGGGCGTGTGCTCGATGCCGAGCAGGTTTCGGGAATTATCGGGTTTATCATCTTTTATTACCTGATTCTGGTGGGCGGAATTCTGTTTTTGATGGCAGTAGGACTCGACGCCGCCACTTCGTTCGGATCGGTCGCTACGACCATGGCCGGGATTGGTCCCGGTTTCGGAACGGTTGGCCCGGTAAGTAACTTTGCCCACCTGCCCGATGTGGCCAAATATTTCCTCTGTTTGACCATGATTCTGGGGCGTCTGGAAATCTATCCGGTAGTCATCCTGTTTACCCCCTGGTTCTGGAAAGCGTAATTCCGTTTTCCAAAGCAGCCGGGCGAAAGGCTGAAAAACAGACGAGGGCCTGGTGGAGAACCGGACCCTCGCCTGCAAAACCGAAGCAGAACTACAATCCGGCTGCCTTTTTGATTTCTGCAATGATGGTTTGGGCCAGCGTTTCGGCTTCGTTCATGGTTGCCGCTTCAGAATAGATCCGGATGATCGGTTCGGTATTCGATTTCCGCAGATGTACCCACGACGACGGAAAATCGATCTTCACCCCGTCGATGTCGTTTACCTGTTCATTTTGGTAAAGCTTCTTCATCTTCTCCAGGATATTATCCACATCGATTTCAGGGGTGAGTTCAATCTTATTTTTAGAGATAAAATAGTCGGGATAGGTTTTGCGCAGTTCCGAACATTTCAAGCCGCTTTTGGCCAGGTGGGTCAGGAAGAGCGCTGCTCCAACCAGGGCGTCGCGGCCGTAATGGCTTTCGGGATAGATGACGCCGCCGTTTCCTTCGCCGCCAATCACGGCGTTAACGGCTTTCATGCGGGCAACGACATTCACTTCGCCAACCGCTGAAGCGCTGTAGCTGCCGCCATGTTTTTCGGTAATGTCGCGCAGCGCCCGGCTCGACGACAGGTTCGAAACGGTATTTCCCGGCGTGCATCCGAGCACATAGTCGGCTACAGCTACCAGGGTATATTCTTCGTTGAACAGGGTTCCGTCTTCGTTGATGATGGCCAGCCGGTCCACGTCGGGGTCCACCACAAAACCCACGTCGACTTTACTTTCGCGGATGATGCGGCAGGTTTCGGTGAGATTTTCGGCCAGCGGTTCGGGGTTGTGGGCAAAATGTCCGGAGGGATCACAGTTGATTTCGGTCACTTCGGCAACGCCCAGCTCTTTCAGTAGTTGCGGAAATACGATCCCGCCCACCGAATTGACGGCATCAACAGCCACCCGAAAACGCGCTGCCCGGATGGCTTCGGTGTCAACCAGCTTCAACGCTTTTACCAGTTCGATATGCCGCTGCGTGTAATCTTTCTCCAGCACCAGTCCGAGTTGGTCAACGCCGGCAAATTCGAAATCTTCCGATTCGGCAATTGCCAGAATCCGTTCTCCGTCGGCAGCCGAGAGGAATTCCCCGCGGGCATTGAGCAGTTTCAGGGCATTCCACTGTTTGGGATTGTGGCTGGCAGTGAGGATAATCCCTCCGTCGGCCCGCTCTTCGGTCACTGCAATTTCGGTGGTAGGCGTGGTGGCCAGTCCGATATTGATTACGTTGCACCCCATTCCCGAGAGGGTGGAGATTACCAGGGAGCTGACCATCGGCCCCGAAATGCGGGCGTCGCGGCCAACCACCACGGTAACCGGCCCCGATGGTTTGCTTGAACGTACCCAGACCGCATAAGCTGCCGTAAATTTCACCACATCGAGCGGGCTCAACCCTTCGCCGGGTTTGCCGCCAATCGTTCCTCTGATTCCGGAGATAGACTTAATTAATGTCATAGCTGAAAATTTGTGCTAAAATTAATACCGAACCTTCGTTGAAAGGTGATTCGATCAACAAATTTTAATTTTTTTAGGATTGTAGAAAATCTTTTAAAAATGGCACAGGCGATTTTTTGTCCTATATATATAATAGTATAAAGTTTTGTTTCGGCCGGTCTTGGAGTTCAGTAAGTATTTCCGTTTACATCGGTCATCGGAACAAAGCGGACCGGCAGGACATTTTTCTGACGCAACTTTCCATTCTGTTTTTCCAGGAAGATCAGGTTTTGAACGGCATCTTCTTCGCCTACCGGAATGATCATGCGGCCTCCTTCGGCCAGCTGCTCTTTCAGCGGGGCCGGAATCTGGGTGGGCGAGCAGGTAACCAGAATAGCGTTGTAGGGGGCATGTTCGGACCAGCCCTGGTAGCCGTCGCCGGTTTTGAGGTGAATTTTCTGGTAGCCCAGCTCACGGAGTACCGATTTGGCACGGCTGGCCAGTACGGCATTCAGCTCGACGGAAAAGACCTGAACGCCGGTTTCGGCAAGAATAGCGGCCTGGTAACCCGATCCGGTGCCGATTTCGAGCACTTTTTCGCCCGGCGCGAGGTTTAGCACTTCGGTCATGTAGGCCACAATGTAGGGTTGCGAAATGGTTTGCCCTTCTCCGATCAGCAGCGGCTGGTCGGCGTAAGCCCACCGCTGGTAAGTTTCGGGTACAAAACGGTGACGCGGCACTTTCCGGAAAGCGTCGAGCACGGCGGGCGAACTGATCCCGCGCGGTACCAACTGGGTGCGCACCATCTCATCGCGTTGCCGTTGCCAGGGATCAGCCTGCGGATTGATCGTTGCCATCAGTAAAAGGATAATAAAAACCATTGCCAATAGTTTGAAATGCCTTTGTTAATTTTTAATGATGATTTATACGAACCGGGGAAAGATAAGTTTTCTGCCGGAAACAAAGTTGTGGGAAATGTTTTGGGTTGTTAATTAGGTAGTTGGAGTATCGAAAATGGTTTGCTGCGGTCTGGAAAAACCAACAGCTTCCGCCGGCAGCAAGATATTTGAAGTCAATCGTAGATTTCAGGGTAAAGTTCTCTTTCAGAAAACATTAATCCTATACCTTTGTACATAAAAAGTTCAGACAACTCTCTTCGGAAGATACATCAGTCAGGACAAAAGGGTTTATGTCGATAAACCATCGGTAGCCTGGCGGATCTGCCGGCAGGTTTTGTTGTAAACCAGTTAAAACTTTAAAATTGAGTAAGATGAAAAAGTGGATTGTTATTTTGCTGGCAGTTTCGCTCTTCAGTTGTCAGCAACGAAAAAAAGAGATTGAACGTTTAAATACAGTGCAGGACAGCCTGACGACGGTTGCAATGGCCAGAGATTCGGTGATTATGAGCTTTTTGAGCGATTTTAACGACATTCAGGAGAATCTCGACTCGATTAAAGCTATCGAAAAGCTGGTTACGGTCCAGAAAAATCAGGGGACGGAGATGAAAGCCAGTCAGAAAGAAAAAATCAAAGAAGACCTCAAACTGCTGGCCGAACTGTTGCAGCGGAATAAACAGCTGACCGCCTCACTGCAGAAAAAGCTCGACAATGCCAACTTCCGCATTGGCAAACTGGAGGGGATGGTTGCCGAATTTGAGCGGATGGTCGCCAATCTGAACAACCAGGTTGCCGAAAAAGATGCTGAAATTGTGGTTTTGAACAACGATTTGAAAAAACTTCAGCTGAACCTCGAATCGGTAAGCCAGGAGCTGGTAACCGTTTCAAAGGAGAGCCAGCAAAAAACTGAGACCATCGAAACCCAGACTGTGGAGCTGCACAAAGCCTATTTTGCCATGGGAACCGTGAAGGAGCTGGACGAAAATGGCGTGCTCGACAAATCGGGTGGTGTGTTGGGAGTGGGCCGAACCCTGAAGCTGAAGAAGGATTTCAACCGTGACTATTTCACGGAAGTTGATATCCGCAATCTGAAATATCTGCCGCTGAATGTGAAAAAGGCCAAAATTGTCACGGTGCATCCGGCCTCTTCTTTCCATATTACCGGGCAGAAACGGGCCGATACCCTGTTTGTGGACAACTACCAAGAGTTTTGGAAGGCTTCGAAATATCTGGTTATTGCCCTCGACTGATCAAAGAAGGCGCAGAATAAAACAGCCCCTCCTGCCATTAAAACAGGAGGGGCTGTTTTTTTAGCCGGCCGCACCAAAGGAGAGCCGCATCCCTGCCGGCGATTCGCAAAGAGCGCCATCGTGCCAAACCCGTGCGCCGTTGACAAAGGTGTGGGTAATCCGGTGGTGGAAGGTGGTCCCTTCAAATGGCGACCACCCGCATTTGTACAGAATGTTTTCTTTGGACACCGTCCAGGGTTGGTCGGGCGCAACCAGTACCAGGTCGGCAAAATATCCTTCGCGGATAAATCCCCGTTTTTCAATCCGGAAGAGTTCGGCTGGCGCGTGGCACATCTTTTCAACCACTTTTTCCAGGGGAATCCATCCCTTTTGACTCATTTCGAGCATGGCCACCAGAGAGTGCTGTACCAGCGGGCCGCCCGACGGCGCCTGAAAATAGCTGCCGCCTTTTTCTTCCAGTGTGTGCGGGGCGTGATCGGTAGCCACCACATCGATTTTGTCGTCGAGCAGCGCCTGCCACAACGCCTCGCGGTCGCGGGCCGATTTAACTGCCGGGTTCCATTTGATGCGCGATCCGTATTTCTCGTAATCTTTTTCGTCGAACCACAGGTGATGCACACACACTTCGGCGGTGATATGCTTGTTTTTTACCTTTCCGACCGAAAAAAGCTCCATCTCGCGGGCGGTGGACAGGTGCAGGACGTGCAGCCGGGTGCCGTAACGCGCCGCCAGTCTGACGGCTTTCTCCGACGACCGGTAACAGGCGTCGGCGCTGCGAATGACCGGGTGTTGCGAAAAGGGTACCTGTTCGCCAAACTGGCGGCGGGCTTGTTCGGTATTGGCAATGATGGTTGTTTCGTCTTCGCAGTGGGTGGCAACCAGGGTGGGGGCATTTTTGAAGATTTCAGCGAGGGTGATGTCGTTGTCAACCAGCATGTTGCCGGTTGAAGAACCCATAAAAACCTTGATTCCGCAGACCGTGGAGGGATCTGTTTTCAGAATTTCGCTGAGGTTGTCATTGGTTGCTCCCAGGTAAAAGGAGAAGTTGGCCGGCGAAACCTGGGCAGCCCGCCCGAATTTCTCTTCGAGCAGTTGCTGGGTTACTGTTTGCGGATTGGTATTGGGCATCTCCATAAACGAGGTGACCCCTCCGGCCACCGCTGCCCGGCTTTCCGTAGCGATTTCCCCTTTGTGGGTTAATCCCGGCTCGCGGAAGTGAACCTGGTCGTCGATCACCCCCGGGAGCAGGTAAAGTCCGGTTGCATCAATCACTTCCAGCTCTTTCAGGTCGAAACCGGCTGGCAGGGGATGCGGAAGTATCTTTTCGATCAAACCGTGGCTGATCAGAATACTTCCGGGATATTTTATCCCTTCATTAATAATAAAGGCGTTTTTAATCAGCGTTTTCATTGTCAATTGTCGTTGGTTTCTCAAAGTTACGGATTAAAAAAGGCCGCCTGGGCGACCTTATAATTTTATGCGGAAATATTTTTCGGCGATTGTTTTTTTCCGAAGCTTCGGAATCTCATTTTTAATACTCCCCACAATGCTTCATTAAAGATACCGCCGCTCATCTTCGAGGTCCCCTCCCTGCGATCGGTAAAAATAATCGGAACCTCCACTATTTTAAATCCCAGCTGGTGGGTGGTGAATTTCATTTCGATCTGAAATCCGTAACCCTTCAGGCGAATGTTGTCGAGATCGATGGTTTCGAGCACTGCCCTCCGGTAACATTTGAAGCCGGCGGTCGTGTCCATTACCTTCATTCCGGTAACCAGCCGGACATATACCGACGCAAAATAGGACATCAGCACGCGGCCAAGCGGCCAGTTGATAACATTGATTCCCGAAATATAACGGGAACCGATAGCCAGGTCGGCGCCATTTTGGGCAGCCTGGTAAAGCCGCTCCAGGTCGTCGGGGTTGTGCGAGAAGTCGCAGTCCATCTCAAATATATAGTCATACCCGTGTTCGAGTGCCCACCGGAATCCTGCAATGTAGGCCGTTCCGAGTCCCAGTTTTCCGGCCCTTTCCACTAGGTGAAGCCGGTCGGGGAATTCGTCCTGCAACCTTTTAATAATAGCAGCTGTGCCGTCGGGCGAGTTGTCGTCAATAATCAACAGGTGAAAAGGGGTGTGCAGTGAAAATACTTTTCGCACCATCTTTTCTGCGTTCTCCTTTTCGTTGTAGGTAGGAATAATAACAAGACTTTTTTCCACGGGTAAAGAATATTAGTGTTGAAACAGCGAAAATACACTATTTCT
>JARKOX010000241.1 GCA_029975525.1 Prolixibacteraceae bacterium
TTCATGCCAAAGGGCTTAGCGAACTGGTTGAGGTGATGCGCCTTTTTGGCGAGGTGGTGGTAATCGCTCCCGAAGTTTCCATGTCGGGGATGTCGAAAGCGATTACGGTTGACCGCCCGCTGCGCGCTTCCACCCTGTCGCAGGAAGATGGACTGACGATTATGAAATGCAGCGGCACGCCCGTCGATTGTGTGAAGATGGGGTTTAACCATCTGCTCGAGCGGATGCCCGACTATGTGGTTTCGGGAATCAATCACGGCTCCAACTCGTCGATCAGCGTGATTTACAGCGGTACGATGGGGGCTGCGATGGAGGGCTGCCTGCACGGGGTCCCGTCGGTCGGGTTTTCACTGCTGGATTACAGTCCCGATGCCGACTTTGCCAAGGCCAAAATTTATACCGCCCGCATTTTTCAGTCGGTTATGGAAAATGGTCTTCCCCGCTTCACCTGTCTGAATGTCAATATTCCGAAAGGGGTTCCGAAGGGGATCAAAGTGTGCCGGCAGACCCGCGGAAAATGGATGGAGGAGTTTGAAAAACGCACCGACCCCCAAAACCGCCAATACTACTGGCTGTCGGGCTATTTTCAGAGTTTTGAGGAAGAGGCGGCCGACTCCGATATTTTTGCCCTGGAGAGAAACTATGTTTCGGTTGTTCCGGTAACGGTTGACATGACCTGCTATTCGACGTTGGAGGACCTCAAAAAATGGAGGTTTTAAGTGGTGCGCGGCAGGTTAAAAAGGTACGATACCGTTCCGACAGGAGTGGCAGCGGGGGTGGCCCTTCCCCTGCTGTTTTTTTGGGTGATCTACCTGGTGCGCTATTCCGGGATGAGCGTAAATGAATACTTTTCGGAACTGTGGGAGTTTCGTATCCTTCTCAAACTGCTTAGTTTGTGTGCTTTTTCCAACCTGTTGATTTTTCTGTTGTTTATCCGGAAAAAGATGGACCATGCCGCCAAGGGCGTGCTGACGGCTACTTTTCTGTATGCTTTTTTGGTTCAGTTTTCTGCAATTGTTTGATATGAAGTATTTTTTAATAGCCGGCGAAGCTTCGGGCGATCTGCACGGGGCCAACCTGATGAAAGGGCTCAAAAAGGCGGATACTTCGGCTGAATTCCGGTTTTTTGGCGGCCCCCTGATGGAAAAGGAGGGCGGCAAACTGCTGAAACATTACCGCGAAATGGCTTTTATGGGAGTTTTCGATGTGCTTAAAAATCTGAAAACGATCCGGAGAAATTTTCGCTTTTGCCGGGAGCAGCTGCTGGCTTTTCGTCCCGATGTGCTGATTCTGATCGACTATCCCGGCTTCAACCTGAAGATGGCCGAATTCGCCCACCGGCACGGTATCCGGGTTTTTTACTACATCGCCCCCAAGTTGTGGGCCTGGAAAGCCTGGCGGATCAAAAAAGTAAAGGCCTTTGTCGATGAAATGTTTACCATTTTTCCGTTCGAAACGGAGTTTTTTGCCCGCTACCAGTATCCGGTGCATTATGTGGGGAACCCTCTGCTGGATGCGATCGGCGAAGCCCGGAAAAGTTTCCGCAGACGGGAAGATTTTCTTCGCGACAACCGTCTTGGCGACAAGCCGGTGGTAGCATTGCTGCCGGGCAGCCGGCGGCAGGAGATCAGGCTGATGTTGCCCGTCATGTCGCGGCTGGCCGCTCAATATCCCGACTTTCAGTTTGTCATTTCCGGAGCTCCTGCGGTGGATCCACAACTTTACCAGACCTTTTCGGCCGACCCGGCGCTGCCGGTTTTGAACGGACAAACCTATGAGCTGCTGCATCACGCTTTTGCGGCTGTCGTTACCTCCGGAACGGCAACCCTCGAAACCGCGCTGCTGCAGGTTCCACAGGTGGTGCTTTATCATATGACCAGCGGAAAAATCCCGTACCGGATTTTTCGTCGCTTTTTCCTGAAAGTCAACTTTGTTTCGCTTCCCAATCTGGTGCTCGGACGTGGCGCTGTCAGGGAGTTTATTGTCGATGAAATGAAATTTGAACTGGTCAATCCCGAAGTAAACCGTTTGCTGCACGACGAAAACTATCGCCGCCGGATTCTGGAAGCTTACCGCGAGATTGGCGGACGGATGGGCGAAGCCGGCGCTTCGCAACAGGCGGCCGGGCAAATGACCCGCTTGCTTCGGGGAGAATCGCTCTGAAAAGTTTGTTTTTGACCGTTTGAGAAGATCAGGGGTGAAAAAGTGGTTGGGTTTTATATTTTTGAATCCGGAGTCTTAAAATCATACTATCTGCTTCTATGTACAGCTTGTTCAAAAAAGAGATCAAACAGTTTCTGGGGTCGTTGATCGGCTATCTGGTTATTTTGGTTTTTTTGTTGGTCAATGGACTGTTTTTGTGGGTATTCCCCAGTAATTACAATATTCTGGAAAACGGCTATGCCACCCTCGAAAGCCTTTTTGCCCTGGCGCCGTGGCTCTATCTTTTTCTGGTGCCCGCCGTTACCATGCGGTTGTTCGCTGAAGAAAAACGGGGAGGCACCATCGAATTTCTGCTGACCAGGCCAATTGGCGACTGGCAGCTGGTGGCGGCCAAATACCTGGCAGCCCTCACCCTGGTGCTGTTTTCGCTGCTACCGACCCTGCTCTGGTTTTTTACGGTTTACCGGCTGGGAAATCCGGTCGGAAACATGGATGTTGGCGCTACCTGGGGGTCGTTTGCCGGACTCTTCTTCCTGGCTGCCATTTACGTGGCAATCGGTATTTTTGCCTCGTCGCTCACCGACAACCAGATCGTTTCGTTTATTGTGGCCATGGCTTTGTCGTTCGTGTTTTACCAGGGATTTGAATTTATTGCCGGCTCGGGCGTCCCTTATTTTATCGATAAAACCCTGACCTGGTTCAGCATCAGCGAACATTACCGGTCGGTGAGCCGCGGAGTTATTGACCTGCGCGACATCATCTATTTCCTGGGAATGGCGGTTGTTTTTATGGGATTTACCACACTGACCGTCCGTAAAAATCGGTTCAGTTTTAAAAAACTCCGGAGAAGCTTGGTGTTGCTGGTGCTGGTAGTTGCAGCGCTTTTTCTGATTTCTGAAAATATACGGTTACGGATTGATCTGACCGCTGAAAAACGCTACTCCCTTTCGCCGGTTACCAGGCAGGTTGTGCAAAAAATTGAGGAGCCGGTATTGGTGGAGCTCTTTCTGGACGGCGAGCTGCCACCCGGTTTCCGGAAACTGCAGCAGGCCGTGGTTGAAAAGGTGAACGATCTGAACCGTTATGCCGGCAAGCCGGTCCGGATAAAGATTTCCGATCCCTACGCGGTGGATTCGCCCGAACAGCGAAAAGCCTATTTTGATGAACTGGAGAAAAAAGGAATCCGCCCGACAGATCTGCGGCAGAAGACCGAGCAGGGTGTGGTGACCCGGCTGATATTTCCCGGAGCCCGGATACAGATGGGCACCCGTGAAGTGGGGGTCAATTTTCTGAAAAACAGCATTGGGTTTAATCACGAGGTTAACCTGAATCATTCGGTTGAAAGTGTTGAATATGAGCTGGTCGGTGCGCTACAGAAACTGATGGTTGCCGAAAAACAGCAGTTGGTTTTTCTGACGGGACACGAAGAGCTGAACCGCTACGAACTGCAGGACCTGGGAATGACTTTGTCGGAAATGTTCCAGATTCGGTTTCTGACAGCGGCGGAGCTGCGTGCCGAAGAAAGAATGCCCGGGGTGGTGGTTATTGCCGACCCCAAACTGCCATTCAGTGAAAATGACAAGTTTGCCGTTGACCAGGCTTTGATGAAAGGGAGCCGCCTGCTTTGGCTGGTCGATCCGGTACAGGTGAGCCTGGACAGCCTGTCGCATGGCTACCTGACCCTCGCTTTTCCGCGCGACCTGAACCTGAATGACCAGCTTTTTCAGTACGGAGTTCGGTTAAATCCCGATCTGGTGCAGGATGTGGTTTGTACTCAGATCCTGGTCAACACGTCGCCCGATGGGAGCCGCCCGCAGTTTACCCCCCAGCCCTGGTACTATTCGCCGTTGCTGACCCCGGCCGACAACCATCCGCTGAGCCGTAACCTGAATCTGGTGCAGTCGGAGTTTGTTTCCTCCCTCGACACGGTTTCCGGAAACGGCGACATTCGCAAACAGGTGATTCTGAAAACGTCGGCATACGGGCGGATTGTAAAGACCCCGGCCCCCGTGAGCCTGGAAAGTATTAACCGCCCGCCCGCCCGCGAGCTCTTCACGCAACCCGATATTCCGGTTGGCGTGTTGTTGGAAGGACGGTTCCGGTCGGTCTTCCGTAACCGGCTGCTTACCCAGTTGGGAGTTGATCCCGGCGAGGTTGTGGCCGAAAGTGAAGCGACCAAAATGATGGTTTTTTCCGACGGAAACCTGATTGCCAACAAGGTGCGGTACAATGCCGGCAGCGAGCCGGAGACCCTGCCGCTGGGCTACGACCGTGTTTCGCAGCAAACCTTCGGGAACAAAGAGTTTTTTGTGAATGCCATCCGCTATCTTACGGACGAGGACGGCATTATGCAGTTGCGTAACCGCACCGTCAAGTTGCGGCTGCTCGATAAAGTGAAGCTTCGGGAAGGGCAGGCGTTCAGGGCGTGGTTCAATGTGACCGCACCACTTTTGCTCGTGGTGATTTTTGGTCTGGTCTTTACTTTTGTCAGGCGGCGCCGCTTTTCCGTTCAAAAGTCCTGAAAAAAACCCGGTCCGATTGAATAGGTTGTTCCAGCTAAAGTTTGTATATTCGTGAACTTGGTGTGAGACAGGTCTGTATCAGATAAGTGTTTCAGCCCAAACGAAATAGATTAGTCAGGTAAATACCGCAGTAAAGAGTAAAAAAATCAAAAAATAAAAATTGAGCCGATGAAATTTGTTGTTTCAAGTACCGAATTGCTCAGTCACTTAACTGCTATCAGCAAAGTGATCAGCAGTAAGAGCACCATGCCCATTTTGGATAATTTCCTGTTTCAGATCAGCGATTCGGGGTTGAAGATTACCGCTTCCGACCTGGAGTCGACCCTGATTACCACGATGGAGCTTGACAATGTGGAGGGTGAGGGATTGATTGCTGTTCCGGCCCGGCTGCTGATCGATACCCTGAAAGAGTTCCCCGAACAGCCGCTTACCTTCCAGATGGATCCCGAAACTTTCGGCATTCAGATTTTTTCAGAAAACGGAAAATTCAGCATTGTCGGGCAGGATGGCGAAGATTATCCCGAACTGCCTACTGTTGATGAAGAGGGAGCGGCATCGGTGCTGGTTAACCGCCGGGCTTTGCTCAAAGGAATCGAAAAAACCCTGTTTGCCACCGCCGACGATGAGTTGCGCCCGGTGATGAACGGTATCTATATCGAGCTGACCAGTAATTTTATGAGTTTTGTGGCTTCCGATGCCCACAAGCTGGTCCGGTACCGCCGCTATGACGCCAAAGCCGAAATTGAATCTTCATTCATTTTGCCGAAAAAGCCGGCTGCGCTGCTCAAAAACCTGCTTGCCAAAGAAGATGCCCAGGTGCAGCTCCTTTTTAACGATAAAAATGCGTTTTTTAAACTGAGCAACTACCAGTTGATCTGCCGCCTGGTGGAAGGAAACTATCCGAGCTACAATTCGGTGATCCCGACCAACAATCCCAACTCGATGGTTATCGACCGGCTGGCCTTCTACAACACCGTAAAACGTGTTTCGGTATTCTCGAACCAGGCCAGTAATCTGATTCGTTTGCAGATTTCGGGCAACCACCTGGTGGTTTCGGCCCAGGATATCGATTTCTCCATCTCGGCTGTCGAACGGCTGGGGTGCGAATATGAAGGCGACGACATGGAAATCGGCTTCAAATCGACCTTCCTGCAGGAAATCCTGGCCAACATTCCTTCGACGGAAGTACGGCTTGAAATGAGCGATCCTTCGCGGGCCGGGCTGCTGCTCCCCGTTGAGAAGGAAGACGACGACGAAGATGTGCTGATGTTGCTCATGCCCATGATGATCAACGTGTAAAACCGGTATAAAACTTTCCGGAAGAGGGTTTCCCTGCTGTGCAAAGTTGATCGGCGGCTCGGAAGCCCTCTCTGTTTTTTAATAAATTAAGGTGCTGCGGCGGGTTGGGGAAGGAATCTTCCGTAACTTCGCCACCTTGATCAGCAATGATTGAGGAAGCTTTGAGACAAAAAATTGCCGGCAGGAGTTGCTCTTTTCAGATTATTCCGGCCTTTCGGAATTCTGACCGGCTGTAAAATTAAATATTCACATGAAACTTCAGTTAAAAAATCCGTTGGTATTTCTCGATCTGGAAACCACAGGTATCAACATTGCCAGCGACCGGATTGTAGAAATTGCACTTTTAAAAATCGACCTCGACGGTTCGGAAGAGGAGAAGGTTTACCGCATCAATCCCGAAATGCCGATTCCGGAGCGGGCGGCCCAGATTCACGGCATCACCGATGAGGATGTGAAGGAAGCGCCCACGTTTCGGGAGGTGGCCAAAACGCTGGCTAAATTTCTGGAAGGTTGCGACCTGGCCGGATTTAACTCGAACCGCTTCGATATTCCGTTGCTGGCCGAGGAGTTTTTGCGCGCCGATGTTGACATCGACCTGAAAAAACGAAAATTTATCGATGTGCAGGCCATTTTCCATAAAATGGAAAAACGGACACTGGCCGCCGCTTTTAAATACTATTGCGACAAGGAGCTGACCGACGCACACAGCGCACTGGCCGACACCCGCGCCACCTTCGAGGTGCTGGAGGCGCAGCTTGATCTTTATCAGGGCGTTGAATATGAGGACGTCAACGGAAGCAAATCGATGCCCATTGTCAACAATGTGGAGAAGCTGAGCGAATTTTCGGCTTACGACCGCAACGTCGATTTTGTTGGACGGATTGTTTATAACGACAAAGGCGTTGAGATTTTTAATTTCGGCAAAAATAAAGGGATTCCGGTGGAAACCGTCCTGCGCGAACAACCTGGCTATTATGGCTGGATAATGAATGGCGACTTCCCGCTGTATACCAAAAAAGTGCTGACCCAGATCAAACTGCGGATGAAGGATAAATAGTATCGCTCCGCAAGCTGGGCGGCTGCCCCAATTAAAATGGTGAACAATGAAAATTATTTGTATCGGAAGGAATTATGTAGCACATGCCCGTGAACTGGACAACGAAGTGCCCGACGAACCGGTCTTCTTCATGAAACCGGACTCCGCGCTGCTGCGGAACAACGATCCGTTTTTTATTCCCGACTGGACAAAAGAGGTGCACCACGAAATTGAGCTGGTGCTGCGTGTTTGCCGGCTGGGGAAAAATATCGGGAAACAGTTTGCTTACCGTTATTACGATGAAATTGGCCTGGGTATCGATTTTACCGCCCGTGACGTGCAGAATGAGCTGAAGGCCAAAGGACTGCCCTGGGAAAAGGCGAAAGCTTTTGACCGGGCTGCGGTGCTGGGAAATACCTTTTTCCCCAAAGAGATTTTCCCCGATCCCGAAGCCATTTCGTTTCGGCTCGATATCAACGGAAAAACGGTACAAAGCGGAAACTCCAACCTGATGATCTTCGATTTCGATGAAATTATTGCCCATGTTTCGAAATATGTAACCCTGAAGATCGGCGACCTGATTTACACCGGAACACCTGCCGGCGTGGGGCCGGTAAAAATTGGCGACCACCTGGAGGGATATCTGGAAGATAAAAAGCTGCTCGATTTTATGATAAAATAACCACGTATGAACACGCTTGCGGAGATAAAAAGTTTTCTGGAACCCAAAAAACTGGCTGTTGCAGGAGCTTCGCGCAACCCTAAAAAGTTTGGCGGCATTGTGCTGGCCGAACTGAAGAAAAAAGGTTTTGAGCTTTATCCGGTTAATCCGGCTGCCGGCGAAATCAGCGGGCTGAAGTGTTATGCGTCGGTGAGTGAACTGCCCGATGGTGTAGATAAACTCCTGATCGTTACGCCCGGCACTCAAACTGCAGCGGTGGTCGAACAGGCTATCCGGCGGGGAGTGGGCAGCATCTGGATTCAGCAGAAATCGGAAACGCCCGAGGCGCTTGACCTGGCGCTGCAACACCGCATGAAAGTTATTTCAGGCCGCTGTATCCTGATGTTTGCCGAGCCGGTCGAAAGTATTCATGGTTTCCATCGCTGGCTCTCCAAGGTTTTTGGAAGCTATCCGAAGTAAACCTGCCGGATTCTTTCTGTCCGGACAGGTTTAGATTTTTTTCAGGGCATCCGCTGCAGGTTTTCCCATTTTACTTTCCACGAACCATCTTTGGGGAATCCGGGGAGTTCGGTGGTGCAGCCGTCATACCCGGCGCACATCATAGCCACTGCGGCCAGCAGCCCGCCATTGCCGGGCAGGTAAATCCGCAACCGCTGATCCTGGTAATTGTGCCCGTTGGGCAGATAACTGTTTTTTTGCACCGGCATCAGCAGGGCATCCACCGCTTTTTCGGGCATTCCCAGGCGGGTGGCCGACATGGCCATCACCGGAAAATCCCATCCCCACGTACTTTCCCATTGCCAGTTTTGCAGAATATGGTCGAACGTTTTGCGCATGATTGTTTCGTCAACCGCCGACAGGGAAGGGAGGACGCCCGGCGCAGCAAGTACGGCCGGATGATCGCCCGTAAAATTGGGGTTTTGGTAGGTGTCGGGTGCGCTTTCGGCAGCCAGGTAGAGTCCGTCGAGGTGGGCAGGCGCCGGAAGTTTCTGCAGCACTTCGTCCCATTTGGCATCGCGCGGCAGTTGTTGCCTTTCGCGCCAGAGCTGGGCCGTGGTTAGTCCCCAGCGCCAGTAAGCCAGCTCATAGGGCGGGTTGATGGTGGTGGCAGCCGGCAGTCGTTCCTGCGCCGGGATCAGCCAGGGCCCCAGCAGGTAGCGGTCGCTGGTCGCGTCGTACCAGGCGTAGGAAGCCATAAATTCGGCGGTGGCAAAAACGATGTCGCTGTATTTTTTCAGAATGGATGAATCGGGTTGGTGACGGTAGCAAAGTTCGGCAAAATAGATGAAGTGGGGTTGCTGCCAGATGAGGAAGGAACCTACACTCGACGGGCTGTCAATTCCATTGGGACCGGTCATTTTGGGCCAGCGGACCCCGGCAAAACCTTGCCGGCGGGCAATATTTTCGGCTTGTGGTAATATTAAACGGTACCAGTCCAGGCTTTTTTCCATGAGTTCGATCCGATTCCAGAGTGCAAAATGGACGGCATGCCACCAGTGCATTTCCGTGTGGAATTTGCCATACCAGCTGTTGAAGGTTAGTCCGGTCTCCTGAGGCGGGTATTTCCCTTCGCACTGAATCCTGGTCAGGTATTGCGACAGCACCACGCGGCGCTCCAGTTCGGCGGCACGCGGATCGGTGCTCCCTGCAAAATCAACTGCACCTCCCGACTGCCAGAAGTTTTCCCACTGCTCGCGGTTTTGGGCGGCTGTTTCGCTGAAAAGCGGGTTTTTCTCCGGATTTTCATTTTCTGAAAAACGACAGGAGAAACTGAAAATCTCTTCTTCGGATCCGGGGATGATGAGAACCCGGTGTTTTTCGGGCTGGGTGATTTTGGCCTGGCCTTCCCAGCCAACTGTTGCAAAATAACGGACAGAATCCAGCTGGCGGATGATGTGAGCTTCGTTTTCACCGGAAACGACGGTGGTTGAGTGTTGGTCGGGCGACTGCCAGTTGCAGCCGTCGTCCACATGTCCGCCGGAGGGATAGGGGAACGACAGTTTGAGGCGCAGCCTTCCGCTTTTCAGCAGCGGCGACTGAATGCGGGCGGCAATCAAATCGTGATTCGGATGACAAACCGTGGTCACTTCCACCGGTACACCGTCAACGGTGAAGTGGCTGTGGAGGGTTCCTTCCCACAAATCCAGGCGTTGCCGAATGTCGGCGAGGCCGGAGATCGGTACCGGTTTTCCGTCGGCATAAAACAACTCGAATCCAATCTGCCCGAGGTGCAAACGGTGCGGGTTCTGCCGGAAGTAGTCGGCAGCCCGGCGGTGACGTTCCGGCTCTTTCCACTGCACATCGTAACTCACCGGGCGCCCGTGAAAGTCGACCTCCTGCAGGGTCTCTTCGTAACGAAAATTTTCGCTGTTCGGAAAAGAGTGCCAGCCCCATTCGGAAAAGGTACCCAGCGACACGCCCTTTTGATAATGTTCGGGAAAAGTTTGTAACCCGGTAATGTCTGCCGTGAAGGCAAATTTACCGTTTCCCACACTCAGCGACGAGAGTGAGTCGAAGGCCGCAACCTGCACCTGGTGGCGCGAGACCAGCGCTTTCCGGTCGATGGGTGGCGGAGCTTGGATGTTTTGACAGGCGGCAACCAGGAACAGGCTGGCCAGCGCAAAAAACAGAAACTTCATTTTATTTTGAGATTAATTGAACGGAACGATCCGGACCGGTCCCAGCAGCCCTGAAGGCATTGGGTCCCATCCGGACGCGTCAAATGATTTGTAGTTGATGTTTACAAAATTGATTTCGTGGTAGTTGCGCCACTCTATTTTTTGTTGGTCCATTTGTCTGATCCGGTTAGCCATCAGGTTTGCCACTTCAATTTCGATGGTGTTGGTCCCCTTTTTCAGAAATTTTCCGATCCGGGCGGTGAACGGGATACTCCACACCAGGCCGGCATCGTGCCCGTTGACCCACACGCGCGCACTTTCGCACACTTTTCCCAGGTCGAGCAGGTATTCTGCGGCCGGCTTGCCGGTTAATTCGAAGGTGGTGGCGTAACGCGCCGTTCCGGAGAAACTGGCGGCTGGTTCAGGCAGTGCGGTCCAGGAGACCAGCCGGGTGAGTTCGGTGGCTGCCGGAAGCGTTGCTCCCCCTTCCGTGAAGGTAAGTTTCCACGGTCCGTTTAGTTCCAGTGGAGTGGCTGTTTTTTCCCGGTATCTCCAGCTTTCAGCCTTTTTCTTCAGCGGCGAAACCAGCACAAACAGGGCTTCGCCGGGTTGCAGCTGTATCCTCACGTTGGTTTTGCCGTTTTCCTTTCGGGTTTGGGCTGTTCCGGCCGAGCCGGTTTGCGGGTCGAGCAGCAGGCAGGTGCGGCCGTTTTCATTGAATGGCAGAAAATTGTCGACCGCCTCCGGGGTGTGGTTAACCAGGTAATAGTAAACGCCCTCGTCGCTTTTTCGGCGCAGGAATTTTAATCCTGACCCCACGAGCTTTTCACCCGGAATTTTTTTCCACTCCAGCGCCGTGCCGACCTGTTCGGAGAGGACAATCTGGCCGCTGCCGGCTGGGGCTACTTTCATCCCTTTTGAAAGATCGGCAAAAGAGAGGTTTTTCAGGATCTCCTGCTGTTGCCGGCGCCGGGCGTCCAGGTTGGTCATTCCGGGAATATCCTCCGGAAATTGCTGGAAGATGACCAGCGCACCCTGTCCGGCCAGTTCAACAATGCGGCGAAGGGTAGTTTCGGGCAGGTAACGACAGGACGGGATTACCAGCGTGCGGTAAACACTGCCCGAGGCGGTAACCAGCTCTCCGTTTTTGACGGAAATATTGTTCAGGAGCCGGTCGGAGATAAAATCGAAAGAATAGCCTTCTGCGAGCCACTGTTTTACATTCTGGTAAAACGGTGTGGGGTGCAGCCACCGGTCGATGGAGTGAACGGTAAGTTGCAGGTCGGCATTTTCGGGCGTCATCCACACATCGTAGACCGGCCAGTAGACCAGCAGGTCGTTGTGCGGAACACCGTTTTGCAACACCGACTGGCAGCGGGCGATGTAGTCATTGAGCCCGCGCAGATGGGGCCAGAAACTGTTGGACGGGGCAAAATTGACCGATGCGTAAAAAAGCCAGCCCGGCCATCCCGCTTCAGCCGGAGAATAGGCGGTTCCGTGGTAGAAAACATGGTTGACGCCCGAAAGAAAAGCCTGTTCAACTTCGGGTTTGCATTGCGAGAGTGAAACGCGGAAATGTTCGGCCAGCCAGGTGAAGGTTTCGCACGAAACCAGGTTTTTGCCGGAAACATGGGCTGCCGAAGAGGCAAATTTCAGCATAACCGGATCGGGATCTACATTCCGGATGTCGGCGCTGTCGCGGCGCAGTCCCGGAATGGGAAAGTAGCTTGAGCCGAAGGTTTCGCACTCGGGGATATCAACGGCGGCATACAGGTCGAGCAGGTTGCCGGGCGAGCCGTGGGCCTGGTTCCGGGTGCGGCTGCCGAGACGGTGTGCCCAGTCGGTCCAGGGGCGCGTGAAGTTGTCAAGCAGCAGGTCGGAGATGGTTTCGCGGTAGTCGCATTGTACTCGCCGCGAAATCTCTGTCGACGGTATTTTTTCGGTCAGTTCGCGCAAGTAGGGCTGAAGCGCATAACCGCGCCGTTTCTGGAATTCATCCAGAAAAGAGGGAGTCCAGTTGGTGCCGTACACTTCGTAGCTGTCGTTGAAAAAGGATTCTACGCCGTGGGAGTTTTTCCCAAATGCGGCATCGAAGCGGGCGAGGTATTGCTCCAGCGCCTCTTTTGAGAAGTGGTCAAAAGTGAGGCCTTCCCCGCCAGGTGCTGCCCGTTTGACTTTTTGAAGCGTTTTTCCGCAAAAGGCGGCATAGATTTCCCAATCGCCGGTTTCGGCGGTCCAGTTCAGGTTTCCGGCGGCATCCACCAGTGAGGTGAGATCTTGGATTCTTCCGTTGGGGCCGTAAGCCGTTACCGCCTGCAGCAGCGCGCCGGCTTCCTGTTGCCGCGGATCGGCAGGGATAATTTTTTCCGGGAGCTGTTTGCCATTCTGCAGGGAATATTTTTGCAGGATCAGTTTTGAAGCTGCCGCCTGCGGGGTAACCTGAGGTCCGCCAAAGGGCCAGCCGGTGCCGAGGTTCATGTCAACTCCCAGATGGTTTTTGCCGGCCTCTTTTACCGTAAAGTCGAGCATCTTCATCCACTCGGGCGACAGGTAGCTGAGGTAATTTTTTTCGAAACCCACCGCTCCGTAAATGGGGGTGATTTCTACCCCGCCCAGACCGGCTTTGGCATATTCGGCCAGTAAGACGGAAAGGTTGGCCTGGTCAACGGCGCTCCCCATCCACCACCAGCGGGTCCACGGACGGTTTTCCGGTTTTATTTCGGGCCAGAAATGGCTGGACGGAGGATTGGCCCAGCCGGAAATGAACAGCAACAGCGGGACTGCCAGTAAAAAGGTTCGTTTCATGGTTTAGTCAGGTTTTTTTTAAGTTTAAATCTTTCAGTTTTTCTCCAACAGATCGATTCATTTCTACAATGAACCCGCCGGCTGAAAAGGGACTGCCCTCCCGGATCAAATGCGGAAGTACTATTTAAGCAGGCCGGATGATGGTTTAAAAAGTAACTTCGATAAAAACAGGTAAGTGATCCGACGGATAGCGGTTTTCCCTGGCATCGGTCAATACCCCGTACTTCAGTACCTGGGGTTTTCGGTTTACAAAAATGTAATCGATGCGGTCATCGAGCGGATGGTTGTGATCGAACGCATTGAAGGTGCCGGTTGGTCCGTAGGGAGGCAGCAGGCTCACCTCGCGGCTGTCGTTCAGGCTTTGTTTGATCAGCTCAATCGGCTTGCTTTCCGGAGTCAGGTTGAAGTCGCCGGTGAGGAAAACCGGCATTTCCTGTTTTTTGACAATCTCCTTCATCTTCTGCAAAATCAGTTCGGCCGATTTTTCACGGGCAACTTTTCCCATGTGGTCGAAGTGGGTATTCATCACCAGAAAAGTTTTACCTCCCTTTTTGGTTTTGAATTTGGCCCAGGTGCAAACGCGGTTACAGGCAGCGTCCCAGCCGAGTCCGGGCTTTTCGGGTGTTTCGGAAAGCCAGAAACTGCCACTTTCCAGGAGCTTAAATTTTTGATTGTTGTAGAAAACCGGACAGAATTCTCCAGCAGTTTTTCCATCGTCGCGGCCTACGCCTATCCAGCTGAATTCAGGCATTTTCCCGGCAATATCGGTAATCTGTCCATACATGGCTTCCTGAAGTCCGAAAATGTCGGCTTCATGAAACAGAAGCAGACCGGTAACCATCTCCACCCGGTTGGGCCAGGCGTTGATCCCATCGCTGGGAGTGTTGAGCCGGATGTTGTAGGATACGATATTCATGTTTTGTGCATTAGCGAAAAGTGCGCCCATCAGGACAAGCAGAAAGAATAGTTTTTTCATGGAGTACAAAAATCAAATTGTTGGTAATTACAGTTTTTTGGGTTGCCGGGGATGATGGTGTGACGGGTTTCCCCTTTTTGGAGCAGAACAAACTGGTGGCAAAACTCAATGATCTCATCGAAATAGTGGGTCATGGGGCTGCTGGCCAGCTCGTGCCGACCGCCGCAGGTGGTGTGCAGCCAGCCGGGAACCTGCAGTTCTTTGAGTTTTTCGGCGATGGGAAACGATCCGTACAGGACCAGATAGCCGGGCTGGCTGGGCTGACAATGGTGGTGCGAAGCCGTTGCATACGGAACCAGGTTGTCGCAGGTGCCGTGGAACAGGAGCGACGGCACAGCCGATTCGTTGTAAAGTTTTGTAATATCCGGAATAGCGCCCGCCATTGAAATAACCCCGGCATAAGAAACCGGTCCCGAATCGAGACCATAACAGTAGGGAGGCTGGTAGGCGGCATTCAGGACCGTTTCGGCGCCGGCGCTGCTGCCTGCCAGAATAATTTGCTGCGGATTGATCCCGAATGTTTCGCGGTTTTGAATCAGGAAAAAGGTGGCATCCTGCAGATCTTCAACAGCCCACTGAAAGGTGTTTCGTTTGTCGGCAGCCGGACAGTCGCACCCGAAGGCGGTGGGCTGGTCTTTACGTGTGAGCCGGTAGGAGATTGAAACGGCCGAGTAGCCGTAAGTGGCCAAACGGTGGCAGAAATCGGAGATTCCCTGGCTGTTGCGGGTGCCCGAACTAAAACCGCCGCCGTGTACATAGATGATCAGCGGACGCTCCTGCGCTGCATCGAAAGCGGGGGTGTACAGGTCCAGGTCCAGGGTTTGCCCCTGCTTGACGGCATACGTGTAGGTCTGCACACTGACGGAGTCGAAAACGGCTTCTGCGTATCTCTGCTGGGCGGTAGTTAAAAGTGAAAAAGCCCCGAGGAAAAAGAGAAAACAGATGATCTTCATGCTGATAAGTTTTGCCCTGAACGGCTTGGTTTATGAAGCACAAAATAGCAAAAAAAATGGAACCTGCTGGTTGCCGGTTCCATTTCTGATAGTCCCTTAAAATTTGCAATTTTATCTCTCAACAAAAGGAGATATTTTCTGATTAATGATAGTTTCAATCTGATATGCCAATACGGACAAAAATCAAACCAGCAGATATTCCTGTGTTGATTTACAGTGATTTATTGTTTTTTGAGGTCTGGGAAAAGTATTCATATTGGAAAGTAGCTTCCCAAATTGGGATTTCAGGATAAACTGAGGTCAGAAAAGACGGCCGGGGCGCGGACGGAGTTCCGATTCGTGCCGGAGAAGCCAGCGTTTCCGGTCGATTCCGCCGGCATAACCGGTGAGCTGGCCGCCCGAACCGATGATGCGGTGACAGGGAACCAGAATGGGAAGCGGGTTTTTCCCATTGGCCAAACCCACGGCCCGTGTGTATTTCTCAGAGCCCAGCTGTCGGGCAATGTCCAGGTAGGAAGCGGTTTCTCCAAAGGGAACCTGCAGAACCAGCTGCCACACTTTTTTCTGAAAATCGCTGCCGGATGGCCGGATCGGAACTGAGAACCGGAAACAGTGCCCTGTAAAATAGGCCTGGAGCTGTTGCGTGGCTTCCTGAACTATTTCGGGCAGGGGAAGCGGTGAGTCGGCTTGCTCTTTTCCGAAGGTGACAGACAACAGGAAGTTTTCGTCGGCAGCCAGCTGCAGGATTCCGACAGGCGTTTCAACGGATGTGTAGTAGATGTTTTCCATAAAAAAAGTGAGGCTGAAGTTACTTTTTTATCTTCAGCCTCTCCCTGTTTCAGGTTAGAATCTTTCCCGGCGGGTATATTTGGTATGCAACAGACGGTGAGAGAGTTCACCCAGCGGCTCTTTCAGGAAGTCGCGGTAGAGCTTCTGCACTTCCGGGTTTTCGTGGGATTTCCGGATAGGCATGGCCGCATCTTCGGCATAAATTGCCTGGGCACGTTTTTGTCTGATTTCGGGATTGGTGGGGATGGGCTGGCCTCCGCCTCCCAGACAGCCTCCCGGACAGGCCATGATCTCAACAAAGTGGAAGTCGGATTGACCCGACTGAATGGCATCCATCACTTTTTTAGCGTTTACCAGTCCGTGAGCAACGGCGCATTTGAGTTCTACGCCGTCGAGGAAGGCCCATTCCGGCTTCGGATTTTCGATTTTAATGGAGGTTTCCCGAACTCCCTCCATGCCCCTCACCGGCGTGATTTCGAGGTTTTTGAACGGGACATCGCGGCCTGTGACAATTTCGTAGGCTGTTCGCAGGGCCGCTTCCATCACCCCGCCGGTAGCCCCGAAGATAACGCCGGCGCCTGTCGATTCGCCCATCAGCCGGTCGAACTTGGCATCTTCGAGCGCCATAAAATTGAGGCCCGCCTGTTTGATCATGATAGCCAATTCGCGGGTTGTCAGTACATAGTCTACATCGCGGTAGCCGCTGTCGAGCATTTCGGGGCGGCTGGCTTCAAATTTTTTGGCCGTACACGGCATGATCGAAACCGACACGATCTTGTCGGGTTCCAGGTTGCGGGCTTTGGCGTAGTAGGTTTTTACCAGCGCGCCAAACATTTGCTGCGGCGATTTGCAGGTAGAGAGATTTCCCAGATATTCGGGATACATGTGTTCGATGAATTTGATCCAGCCCGGGGAGCAGGAGGTTGCCATGGGCAGTTTTACCGATTCGTCTTTGTCCACCAGCGCTTTTTTGAGACGGGTGAGCAGTTCGGTACCTTCTTCCACAATGGTGAGGTCGGCCGTGAAATCGGTGTCAAGCACCGAGTCGAAGCCGAGCCGTTTCAGCGCGGCCACCATTTTTCCGGTCGTGCGGCTTCCCGGTTCAAAACCGAGTTCTTCTCCCAGCCCGACCCGGACGGCCGGAGCGGTTTGGACCACCACGTGTTTGTCGGGGTTGGCAATGGCTTCCCACACCTCTTCGATGTAATTTTTTTCAACCAAAGCGCCGGTGGGGCAGTGGTTGACACATTGTCCACAATTGGTGCACACCACCGAATTCATCGGCTTTTCGAGAAAAGTGGTGATTTTCATCTTGTCGCCTTTGTGGGAAACGGTCAGGGCGTTGACGCCCTGCAGTTCGGCGCAGGTACGCACACAGCGCTGACAACGGATGCACTTGCTGTCGTCTTTGATGATCGACGGCGAATACATGTCGATGGTGTAGGTTTTATACGGAACCAGTTCGATGAACTCCTGGGTCATAATTTTGTATTCCGAGGCAAGTTCCTGCAGTTCGCAGTTTCCGTTGCGGTAGCATTTGGTGCAGTCGGCATTGTGTTCGGCCAGCAGCAGCTCGATGATATGCTTGCGGGAGTTACGTACTTTGAGGCTGTTGGTCAAAATCTCCATTCCCTCTTCAACGGGGGTGGCGCAGGCTGCCGACAGTCGTTTCTGTCCGGCAACTTCAACTACGCACACCCGGCAGTTCCCGGCTACACAAAGGTCTTTGTGGTAACAGAGTGTCGGGATGTTGATGTTGTTCATTTTAGCGGCATCGAGAATGGTGGTTCCCGGATCTATCTTGAGGTTGTACCCGTTCAGGGTGATATTTATTTTTTTAGCAGTCATAATGGTGTTGGTTTTGGATTGTTAGTAAATCATCTCTTCCCTGAAATTTTCCACAATGGAAGAGAATGAGTTGGCTACCGATTGTCCCAGTCCGCATTTGGCGGTGTACTGCATGGTTTCGGTCAGCCGCAGCAGCTTGTCGAGGTAGGTGGCGGGCCGTTCTCCGCGTTTGACTGCTTTGATGCCGATCAGCAGCTGCTGGCAGCCCACCCGGCAGGGGGTGCATTGCCCGCACGACTCTTCGCGGAAAAATTCGAGGTAGTTATCCAGCACATTAAACATCGAGCGCGAACTGTTGAAGAGCATCATCGATCCGCCGGTAGGCAGCGAAATGCCGGTAAGTTTTCCCTGGTAGCCAATGGCGGTATCGGCAAATTTTTTCCGCGGGACCAGAAATCCGGAGGCGCCGCCAACCTGCACGGCTTTGGTGTCGCCGTCGCCAAATTCATATACAAAATCCTGGAGGCTCATTCCCAGCTCCAGCTCGTAAATGCCGGGTTTGGGCGTGTCGCCCGAAACGGAGAAGAGTTTGGTGCCGCGCGAATATTGTACCCCCAGGTCGTAGAATTTTTTCGCCCCGTATTTGAAGATGGTGAAGGCGTGGGCGAGTGTTTCGACATTGTTGATAACGGTGGGTTTTCCCATGTAGCCGAAAGTCGACGGATAGGGCGGTTTGTTGCGCGGTTCGCCGCGTTTGCCTTCCATCGATTCGAACAGGGCGGTCTCTTCGCCGCAGATGTAGGCTCCGCTGCCCATAAATATTTTTACCTTGAAGTCGAGATTGATTTCCTTGCAGAAATATTCAAATTCATCGATCACTTTCAGCAGTTCGGGTTCCAGAAATTTGTATTCGCCGCGCAGGTAGATGTAGCCTTCGTTGGAGCCAATCACATAGCCGCAGGCAGCCATGGCGGTGAGTACCTTGTAGGGCACCCGCTGCAGGATTTCGCGGTCTTTAAAGGTGCCGGGTTCGCCTTCGTCGGCATTGCAGATGACATATTTCTTGTCGGCTTTCAGCTCCGAAGTGATTTTCCATTTCAAACCCGTCGGGAAGCCGGCGCCGCCCCGCCCTTTCAGCTCTGAACTGATGAGCTCGTTGATGAGTTCCTGCGGCGATCGCCTGATGATGCTGCTGAGAACCTGTTCCCAGTCGTTTTCATTTTTGAAAACAAAGTCTGCTCTTTTTAACTGATATGTTGTTGCCATGTTGCTCCTTGTTTATTTGGTCATATAATCGGAAATAATTTCCCGGATTTTTTCCGGGGTCAGGTCGGTGTAAACCTCGTTGTTGATCAGCATGGCAGGAGCCTTGTGGCATAATCCGAGACAGTTGGTTTCCAGCAACGAAAATCTTCCGTCGGCAGTTGTTTCGCCGATCTTGATTTTCAGCATGTCCTGGATGGCGAAGAGAACCTGGCTTTTGCCTTTCATGGAGCAGGTGATTGTTTTACAGACCCGGATGATGAACCGCCCCATCTTTTTTACCTCCAGAAAGGAGTAGAAAGTTGCGGTTCCGTAAACTTCCGCAGCCGGAATGTCAATCTCCCGGGCAATTTCTACCATTGAGTATTCCGACAGGTATTTTTCCTGCTCCACAACTCCCTGAAGAATAGGCAGAAGGCTCTCCCGCTTTCTGCCGTACTGGTCGGCCAGGTCTTTGATTAGTGATTGTATAGGACTCATTTAGATCAGGTTTGAAAGATTAGAATTGTTAATGGTTGTTTGTTGAAAAACGACATGTTAAGAACGCCCTTTTCAGGCAGGGACTCTACCGTTTTCGCCCTTTTTCAGGCGCTTGTTATTCGTGAATTTCCTTATAAAAATAAGGAGATGAATGGTTAAAAAACAAGTCTTTTGTAATGGATTAACCTGTTGTTCAGCATAATCTGGACGATTTTGGGGCGGTGGCAGGAAAACGGGAAGTGGTTTCTGACAAATGTCAGGAATTGGCCGGGTCGGTTATTTTTTGTATCTTGAAACGCGAGGGGAAAAATTAACAATTTTTTTCCACTCCGAAAGCAACCGTTATCCCACAAAATACGTCTATAACAACAGAGCCAGAAAATTTTAAAGACATGAAAACAGAAAAACTTTTACTTCTCTTCGTATTTTGCCTGTTTGCCACCGGCCCGGGAATGGCCCAGTTGGTAAATGTGGTTGGAAAAGTGACCAATCAGGAGGGGCAAAAAATCAACAATGTTTCTATCCTTGAAAAAATGTCGGGAATCGGGACGATCTCTTCTGAAGACGGCCTCTTTTCTCTTTTGCTGAAACCCGGCGAAGTGCTGCTTAATTTTTCCCTGCCAGGCTACCAGTCTTGCACCACTGAGTTTATCCTGAAGAAGGATACGGTGCTGAACATCTCTCTTCCGGTTTTGCGCGTTGAGAAAAACAAACGGTTGAAGCGCGAGCATACACCGGAAGGAGAACTTTCGGAGCATCTGCCCGATACTACCCACAAAATGGAATAGCCGCTGCGTGCTGCCAGCCGTAAATTCTGTTTTCAGGTTTGATCAGTGGCCAACTCCTTCCATAATTTTCCCCTTGCTTTTATCGGGAAGCGGTATTTGTAGCAGCTCCGAAAGGGTTGGTGCCAGGTCAACGGCGTCGTAGGGCAGCCGGAGGGTTGCCGGTTTGATGTGATGTCCGTAAAAGACCAGCGGCAGGTGTATCTGATCGGTATAATTTACTTTCCGGAATTTGTAGAACGGCTGCCATCCCTCGTTGAGAATGTAAAGCACATCGCCCGAACGGTTTTGCTGGTAGGTGTTGTAAATACCGCCCAAGGCCCCGTTGTCGGCCCAGCCGCCCTGTTCCAGTTGTTGGGCGGGAAGCGAGAATTTTACCCCTTCAAACTGGTTGATAAAATTTGAGGTCTGGTTTCTGATCTCATTCAGATTAATCTTGTGTTTTTCAATCAGTTTATGGTTGAGGTAAAGTTGCTGCCCCGAAACGTGTTCGATCCATTTCTGTTCGCCGTAGGTGATGTTCAGGAACGAAGTGAGCAGGGCGATGGCGCTCTCGGGCGAGAAGTTGCCCACCGGCAGGGTGAATTCCTCTTTCAGATAATCGACGGGGTAGGAGGCCGACATGTTGGAGGTGAGGAAAAACAGGATATTCTCTTTGCCATATTTTTTTTCGGCAAAGTTTACCAGCGCCGCAATCTCCTGGTCGAGGCGCAGGTAGAGATCTTCCATCTCGAGCGATACCGGCCCGAACGAGCCGTTTTCATAATCCATCGATGAGAAGAAAACTGTCACCAGGTCTGTGATATCATCGGTGCCAACCGGTTCGTTTTCGAAAAGGGCCAGGGCAAAATCCTTGATGATGGTATTGGCAAACGGCGTTGTTTTCAGCGGGGTGTAGTTACCGGCTTTTTTGACCAGCCGGCTGATCACGTGCGGAAAAGTGCTGGCCTTTTCTCCGTAGCCTTTTTCGTAGAGATAGTCATCGGCAACACTCTCGGTGTATTGGTCTTCAGAAAGCAGGGTGACCCAGTTGCGGTGCGAATAGATTTCCGCAAAATTCTGGGTGTTGAAGATCCGTACCCAGTCGGGAAAAGTGTTCAGGTAAAACGAGCTGGAGATCATCCGGCCCGACTCAGGATCGAACCAGTAAGCTGCGTCGGCAGCATGCCCGGCCGAAAATATCGACGAAACATCATTCAGGGCCACGCTGTAAACTTTGGCTTTTCCCATGGTGTAGAGTTTCAGGTTGTCGCCGATGGTGTTGGCCGTCAGTTTTTTGGGCGAAGCGTTTCCGGCTTTGGTGTCGGCCCCGACCGTGAAATAGTATTCGTCGGCAATGCAGTTGACCTCTTTCTCTTTGAGCCGGTCATACCAGGTTACATCGACGATTCCGTGCGAGGAGGGATTGACGCCGGTAAACAGGGTTGCCGTGCCGGTGGCATAGTTGTGAACGTGCTGCGTGAGCCTGAAATTGCTGCAGACAGCGCCGTGGGTGTACAGCTTTTTAAATCCGTCGGGCTGAAACTTGTTCCAGTACCGCTGAATGTAATCGGGGCGCATATTTTCAATTATAATTCCGATTGCCAGTTTGGGAGGCCGCGTGGTTTCAGTAATATTACGCTGTCCCGCTGCCGGGAACCATAACAAAAGGGTCAAAAGTGCGATTGCAAAACAGTGTCTCATCGTTTGTCGAGTTTGAACGTCAAAAATATAAAATCTATCCATTCTGAAAGGATGGATCTTTCCCGGGAGGAGCAACGTAACTTTTTTCTGAAATTATTGCTGACAAAAGGGAGCCGGAACGGTTTTGGGCGGCTCAGGCTGTTTTCCGGTAGCGCCAGATGGCAAGGCTCAAAAACAGAACTCCCAGAATAACCAGCGAAATAAACTCTTCCAGCAGATCGGAAAAACCCGATCCTTTCAGGATGATCATACGCATGATCCGCATAAAATAGGAGATCGGGTTGAGGTGGTTGATCAGCTGCGCCCACTGGGGCATACTTTCCACCGGCGTAAAAATACCTCCCATTAAGATGAACAGCATCATAAAAAAGAAGGTGACGAACATCACCTGCTGCTGGGTGTCGGTGATCGTTGAGATGAAAAGCCCCAATCCGAGGGCGCTGATCAGGTAAACGCCGGCAAATCCGAAGAGCAACGGTAAACTGCCGGTAAGCGGCAGGTCAAAAAGGATGCGGGCGATCCCCAGACCAAGCGCCAGGTCAAAGAGGGCGATGAGCCAGAAGGGGATCAGTTTGCCGAGAATGAACTGGTATTTTTTTACGGGAGTTACGTTGAGTTGCTCAATGGTGCCGTACTCTTTTTCGCGGACCAGGTTCATGCCCGAGAGGAACATGCCGATGATGGTAACCAGGATCGAGAGGATGCCGGGGGCCATAAACCATTTGTAATCGAGCTCGGGATTGAACCAGTAGTTTTCGGTCACTACCACTTCGGTAGGTGGGTTGAAGTCGGGCAGTCCTTTCCAGTTGGCGATGATCTGCTTGTTGTAGTTGAAAAGAATACTGTTGCAGTAAGTGTAGATAAGCTGGGCCGTGTTTCCGTCGATGGCGTCGATCAGGAGCTGGACCTGTGCCTGGTCTTCGCGCATGAGGCTTTTTTCAAATCCAGCAGGAATCACCAGCACCACATCGGTTTGGCCTTTCAGCAGCAACTCTTCGCCCGCTTTTTCATGGGCCACGTTTCCGTCAACCCGGAAAAAAGGGATGCCGTTGAAAAGGGTCACCATCCCGCGCGAGGCCGGCGACAGATCTCTGTCCACCACGGTCATCTCAATCTTTTTCAGTTCGAATGTTGCGGCGTAAACCAGCACCAGCAGCTGAATCAGCGGTACCACCACAATCATGGGCAGGATCGTGCGGTTTCGCAGGATTTGCCTGAACTCTTTTTGTAAAATATAGAGGAGCGTTTTCATCAGCACTCTTTTTTCAGATTATTGGAAATAGTTATTCAAGCCGGATTTTGAACTTGCGGACACTCACGGCAATAAAAAGGACCGTCATTCCGATCAGGATCAGGGTTTGTTTCCAGACAAAAGCCAGCCCCACTCCTTTGAGCATGATGCCGCGGATGATCTCGATAAACCAGCGGGCCGGCATGATGTGGCTGAGCCACTGCAAAATTTTGGGCATATTTTCGACCGGGAAGATGAATCCCGACAGCAGGATCGTGGGCAGCATCAGGGCAATCATCGAGATAAACATGGCCACCATCTGGTTTTTGGCAACGGTGGAGATCAGGATGCCGAGGCAGAGCGCCATCAGGATGAAGAGGACCGTTTCGGCCATCAGCAGGGCAAAACTGCCGGTGATGGGAACCCCGAACACAAAGCGCCCGATCAGGATGATCACCAGCGCATTGATGATCGACAGCAGCAGGTAGGGCGCTACCTTCCCGACAATAATCTGCGTGGGGCGAAGAGGCGAAACCAGCAGCACCTCCATGGTTCCCAGCTCTTTTTCGCGGGTGATGGAGATGGAGGTCATCATGGCCGATATCAGCATCAGGATCAGCGCCATGGTGCCCGGAACAAACAGGTAGGCGCTTTTTAGGTCTTCGTTGTAAAACATCCGCACTTCGGTTTTTATCTCGTGTGGTATTTTCATCTCCGGATTCTCCTTCCGGATAAAATCGTTGATGATTCCTTTGGTGTAGCCCACCGCCAGTCGCGCCGTGTTGGGGTCCGAAGCGTCGGCAATCAGCTGCAGGTGTGCCTTTCCCTCTTTTACCAGTTTTTCGCCGAAGCCATTTTCGAAAACCACCACTTCGCGGATTTTTCCTTTGCGGAAAATATCTTCGATGTCGCTGATTCCGTTCAGATTCTCTTCGAGGATGAAATACCCCGACGAAAGCAATTTGTTGGTGATGCGGCGGGTGGTTTCATCTTTGGCCTGGTCGTAAATGGCAATCCGGATGTCGTAGATCTCATTTTTGATGACGGTGCCGAAAATCAGCAGTTGGGTAACCGGAATCCCGAACAGGATCAGCATCGTCCGGACATCGCGGAAGATGTGGTAAAACTCTTTTTTGATGAAGGAGATGAGCTGGTTCATAATGATTCGAATTGAGCTTCGGGTGAGCGGTTATTTTTCATTTTTGCTGAAATCGGGCTGGTTTTGAAAATGAGTGTTGTTTCATGGCCTTTTGGGATTACGGTTCACTTCCGGCTGATTTTTACAAAAACTTCGTCCATGTTGCGGGCGTTGTACTGTTTTTTCAGGTTTTCAGGCGTGTCGAGCGCTTCGATGCGGCCGGCATCCATGATGGAGACGCGCGAGCAGTACTCGGCCTCATCCATGTAGTGCGTAGTGACGAAAACGGTAATTCCGCGGTCGGCCGCTTCGTAGATGAGATCCCAGAATTTCCGGCGGGTGATGGGGTCGACTCCGCCGGTGGGCTCGTCGAGAAAAACGATGGCCGGATCGTGCAGAATGGCCACCGAAAAGGCCAGTTTTTGCTTCCATCCCAGCGGCAGGCCGGCAATCAGTTTGTTGCGGGCCTCTTCCAGTTCCAGTTTCCGGAGCAACTCTTTCTCCTTTTCTTTTCGCCGCCGCCACGGAATTCCGTAGATTCCGCCGTAGAGACGGATGTTTTCGGAAACCGTCAGGTCTTCATAAAGCGAAAATTTCTGACTCATGTAGCCAATGTTTTTTTTGATCAGTTCGGTTTCCCGGTAGATGTCAAAACCTCCGACGGTGATATTGCCGGAAGTTGGCGTTGAAAGTCCGCATAAAATGCGGATGGCGGTGGTTTTTCCCGCGCCGTTGGCTCCCAGGAAACCAAAGATCTCCCCCTGGTACACCTCAAAGTTCAGGTGGTCGTTGGCAACGAACGCCCCGAACTTTTTAACCATATTTTCGGCCTTGATTACCGGTTGTCTGTTTTCCATATTCCGTTGATTTTACTGCTGCCGCATTTTTGCATTCTGAATCAGGCTGTGTTCTTTTTTCCTTTCATCTGGTGTGGATCTGCTCATCGTTTTGGGTCTGAAAAAAGAGTCTGAAACGTTCGTGATGATCATTTTAAACCGGCTGTTTTGTGTAAATCATGTTTGTTTTTTTGATGGTTTGTTATTCGTGTTGCCAGCGGCAACTGACTGTTGCAGGCTGTTTTGCATCAGCCCCATAAAAACATCTTCAATGCCGGGTTCAATCTCTTCCACCTCCACCGCCTGGTGTCCGTTTTTGAGGAGGAAATTTTCCAGTTCGTTGACCTCCACGTCGTCGTCGGGGGAGGTGAAGTGGGCAAACTGTCCGAAGGCATAAACGCTGGCGGCTTTGGGGAAAGTGCGCAGGTCGTTGATGAGGCGGAACATGTTTTCAGAGCGGGCCGCAAGCACCCGTTTGCCAAATTTCTGGATGATCCTTCCGGGAGAATCCACATCGAGGAGGGTGCCTTTTTGCATCAGCGCCACCCGGTCGCACAGGTTGGCCTCGTCCATGTAGGGCGTAGAAACCAGGATGGTAATTTCCTTTTTCTGCAGGTTTTTCAACATCTCCCAAAACTCTTTTCGCGATACGGCATCCACGCCGGTGGTCGGTTCGTCGAGCACCAGGATTTTGGGTTTGTGGATGAGCGCACACGACAACGCCAGCTTCTGTTTCATCCCGCCCGATAATTTTCCGGCCCGGCGGGTGCCAAACGGCTCAATGTGGCTGTAAATATCTTTGACCAGCTCGTAATTTTCCTCGACAGTTGTGCCAAACACCGTTGCAAAAAAGTGCAGGTTCTCTTCCACCGTCAAATCCTGGTAAAGCGAAAAACGACCGGGCATGTAACCTACCATTTTTCTGATTTTGCGGAACTCTTTCACCACATCGCAGCCATCGAGCGAAGCGCTGCCGCTGTCGGGCAGCAGCAGGGTCATTAAAATCCGCATGAGCGATGTTTTTCCGGCGCCATCGGGCCCGATCAGTCCGAAGAGTTCATTACGGTTTATCTCCAGCGTAATGTCGTGCAGCGCCTCTGTTTCGCCGTAAGTTTTGGATATGTTTCGGATGGAAATCATGTGGTATGCTAAATTTGACCGTCACTATTTTGCTGTTCAGAAGCGAATTTCGCCGGGCATTCCGATTTTCAGGCTCCCGTCATTCAAAACTTTTACCTTGACGGCATATACCAGCTTAACCCGCTCTTCTTTGGTTTGAATGATTTTGGGAGTAAACTCGGCTTCGTCCGAAATCCAGGATACTTTTCCGGTCAGTTCACGGTAATCCTCCTTTCCGTCGTCGATGCGCACGGTGATCTGCTGCCCGGTTTTTACCGAGGAAAGCTGGGCTCCGCTGACATAAACACGCAGGTCGAGCGTTGAGATGTCGGCCATTTTCAGCAGCGGTTTTCCGGCGGTGACCATTTCGCCAGCCTGGGCGTAAGTTTGCAGGACCGTTCCGCGAGCCGGCGAAATAACGCGGCATTTGCGCAGCTGTTCGGCAGCCAGTTGCTGTTGGGCTTTCACCACATCGAGTTCGCGGCTGACCATGCTGAACTGGGTTTGTACGCTGGCAATCTGTTTGTCGAGCACGTCGAGCTGGCCTTCCACG
>JARKOX010000019.1 GCA_029975525.1 Prolixibacteraceae bacterium
GGCGATTATCACACTCCGGCCGACGATGCCGACCGGATTAACTACGAAGGTGCCCGGAAGGTGACCGAATATGCCTGGTCTCTGTTACAGGAGGTGGCCAGCCGCGACAGTTCGCTTACCTACCAGGAGGCCGGAGCAAAGATTAAACGCGGGCGTGGCGGACGATTCAAGGTTACGTTGGGGATTATGCCCGATTATGCCGGCCTCGAAAAGCGCGGCATGCGAATCGATGCGGTTACCAAAGGAAAACCTGCCGAAAAGGCCGGGATGCAGAAAGGTGATATCATCACAGCCATCGATGGCAAAAAAGTCGGGAATATTTACGATTACATGAACCGTTTACAAGCCCTTGAAGCGGGGAAAACCATTTCGGTAGATATCATCCGTGATGGAAAGGAGATGGTGTTGATCGTTCAGCTCTGATTCAGACCTCGCACTTTTTTTATCATCACTCCTGGCTTACCGCTGGGATTCCAGGAAGAATCTCTGCAGTGTGGATAAATGCCGATGAACCGCACTTTATTCATCGGTGTTGAATCAAATATTGCGCATAGAAACTATTTTGATACGGAATGTCCGGGGGCTGACCGGATAAATTGAAACGGGAGCAGGAGTTTTGGGAAGAAAGTTTTGCGGTTATCATTTCAGCAGCTAATTTCAGCGCAATAATGGAAATTGTCAGCTATGAAAAAACGGGCAGGTCTAACCGGAATTTTTTTATTCCTTATCATTTGGAGTCACGCTCAATACTTTAGTACCGGTGAAGATCCGGCTTCGCTGAAGTGGCGGCAAATTGTCACCGAAAATTTTCAGCTGATCTATCCCTCCTTTTTTGAAGAGAAAGCCCAACAGGTGGCGCACTATTTCGAAAAGGTTTATGATTATGGCAGTTACTCGCTAAATCACCGGCCGCGGAAGATTTCTGTAATTATTCACACGCAGACGGTCAAATCAAACGGACTGGTTGGCTGGGCGCCCCGTCGAATTGAGCTTTTTACCCCGCCACACCAGGGAATCTACGCGCAGGATTGGCTCGAGCAGCTGGCCCTGCACGAATTCAGGCATGTGGTTCAGGTGGATAAAATCAGCCGGCAACTGCCCGAAATTGTGAAAGCGCTTTTGGGCGAACAGGCCGCGGCGCTGGTCACCGGGATGTATCTGCCCTGGTGGTTTATTGAAGGGGATGCAGTTGTTACCGAAACGGCTCTCAGCCATACCGGACGCGGACGTTTCCCCTCTTTTCTGATGGAGCATCGGGCGCAGGTGGTCGAAAAAGGTGTTTTTCCGTTTGACAAAGCGATAAACGGCTCGTTCCGCGATTTTGTCCCGGATCATTATAAACTGGGCTATTATTTGGTTGGTGAGTCGCGGGTTAAATACGGAAGTGCCTTGTGGAATGAGGTGTTGAACCAGGCCTCACAAAGTCCGTTTTCACTTGTGCCGACCAACCGGACGCTGAAAAAAAGGAGCGGTTTAAACCAGGCTCAGCTTTACCGTTCCGTGTTCGACAGCCTCAAAACAGTTTGGCAGAATGATGACCGGCTGATTTCTCCTTCGGCGTTGCAAATTTTTTCGACCGCCGGCAAAACTTACACCGAATACCGCTACAACCATTTTTTGACCGACGACCGGCTGATCAGTTTGAAGTGGTCGTATGATGAAATTCCAAAATTTGTGGAGATTGACAAAAATGGAGGTGAGCGGACGATTTGTGTGCCCGGACAGATTTTCGAAGAGTCGGTTGGATATCGCGGACGACTGATTATTTGGTCTGAAAGTGTTCCCGACGTCCGCTGGAGCCACAGTGGTCGGTCTGTAATTCGCTTGTATGACGTTGATAAGAAAACACTAACCTCCTTAAATCCTGAATTTAAGTGTTTTGCGCCGGCAATTTCTCCTGATGAACAAAATGTAGCCGTTGTAGAGACCGATTTTGCCAATCATTACTACCTCTCTGTTTATAACGCAGCCACCGGAAGCTTAACAGCGAGATACCAATCACCGGATAATAATTACTTATTTAGTCCGGCCTGGCTCGATGACCGGGAGCTGGTGGTGGTGGCTTTGACTTCGTCCGGGAAAAAACTTGCCACCCTGAATCCCCTGGAGAAAAAATTCAGAATTTTGCCGCAGCCCGATTTGGGAGAGATCAGACAGCTGCGTGTCAACGATGGGAAAGTATATTTCATTGGTGGTTTTTCGGGACGGGATGAGCTGTATGTTTACAACCTGGTTACGACAGATGTTTACAGGGTGGGAAAGGCACGGTTTGGATTTGACAGCCCGGCGCTGAATAGCGATGGAACCCAGATTGCCATCAGTGACTTTACCTCCGAAGGTTTCCGGCTGGGAATCCTCTCTGAAAGCACATTGTCCGCTGATTACCTGCACGATATATTCCGAAATGAATATCGGCTGGCTGAAGCATTGACAACCCAGGAAAAAGGTATTGTTGACTTCTCAACAGCCGATACCGCCAAGTATAACTCCAAAAAATACCATAAGTTGTTACATCTGTTTAACTTTCACAGTTGGGCACCCCTGTTCTTCGATATCAATTCGTACGAAGTCAAGCCGGGTTTCAGCATGATGTCACAAAATAAACTGGGAACAGCAGAAATGATGTTAGGTTACAAATGTAACTTATCGGAAAAAGCAGGTCAGTTTTATACCCGTTTTGAATATCGGGGGTGGTTTCCGGTCCTTTCTGCTGAATTAACCACCGGCAAAAGGGCGTCAAGTTATTATCTGATCCAGACGTACAAGAATTCTAATGGGCAGATTATCAGGCAAGACACTACTTTAAAACGGTTTGCATGGGATGAAACCAACTTGAGCTTAAATGTGCGAATACCGCTAAACTTCAGTCAGGGGAAATATTACCGGTTGATGCAACCCGAGTTGAAGTATGATTTGACGTTCTACAAACACCGGCCGTCAACTCCCGAAAATTTCCCTTCTGGCAGTATGCAGACCCTTAGTTACCGTTTATACTACCATCAGCTGCAAAAGCAATCATATCGGGATTTAATGCCCAATTGGGGATGGATAGTTGATCTGAGTTTAAGGCATTCGCCGGCCGTGCGGGATAGTATCGGAAATTTGGCCGCTTTTCAGGTTAAAAGTTATTGGCCGGGGCTGTTACCCAATCATGGTTTCAGCGTCTACGGAGGCTTTCAGCAGCGGGAAAGAGGCGAAAAATATAGTTTTGGTGATGTCGTACGTATGCCCCGTGGCGAATTTTCCATAATGACCAATCAGTTGGCAAGCTGTGCGTTTGATTATAAATTTCCGCTGTTTTATCCCGATTGGAACCTGGGACGATGGATTTACCTCCGAAGGGTAAAGGCTTCATTATTTTATGATTATGCCTGGATGCAAGGGGATATCCGCAGAAATGGAAAGATTAGCGGCAGTTTTAACAGAAATGTAAGCACTCTGGGAACCGAGTTGTTGGCGGATGCTAATTTTTTACGTTTTTACGCTCCGGCTAATATCGGGTTCCGGACAATTTATCTGGCAAACCAGAAACAATTTGCAGTTGAGTTTCTTTTCTCGGTTGACTTTAAAACCTTCTGAGAGTGATAAGGGTAATTTCAGCCGGCATATCAATCCGCCAGGGAATCCCGATCGTCCCCAGTCCTCTGTTAACATACAGGTAGCGATGGTCATTCTCATACAGTCCGCCCCAGTTTTTGCGTGTAAAATAGCTCATACTAAATTCAATTCCAGCAGGTTTAATGCCCCATTGCAATCCGTGTGAATGTCCTGAAAGGGTAAGCTGGTAGTTTTCATTTTTCTTGATTTTGGCTTCCCAGTGTGCCGGATCATGGGAGAGCAGAATCCTGAATGATCCTTTCGGAAGGCTCTTTTCAGCTTTTTCCAGATTGGCATATTGCGGAAATGGCGGATGTCCCCAATTTTCAACGCCTACCAGGTAGAGGGTATCGTTACCTGAAATAATCGGTATCGATTCGTTTCTTAGTAGTTTAAAACCAAGTTGCGAATGAGCCTCTACAATTTTTTCAAAATTAGATTTCCGTTCCACTTCGCTCTTCCATCTAAAATAGTCTCCATAGTCATGGTTGCCGAGAATGGAGAATTTCCCCAACCGGGCTTCAAAAGTTTGAAAATGAGCTTGCCAGCCTTCAGTTTCTTCGGAAAAATTGTTGACCAGATCGCCGGTGAAAAGAAACAGATCTGGTTGAAAGGTCTCTGAAACTTCGTTTACTTTTTCAAGCAGGTGTTTAAAGTGAAAGCTTCCCAAATGAATATCAGCGATATGCACAATCTTTAATCCATCAAAAGAAGCCGGTAAATTGGAGACATGAAGTGTAACTTGCTCTTTTCGAACTGTATTTGCCCCCCAAACTATTCCCCAGATAAAAGTCAGAAACAATCCCGCAGCAATCAGCATTCCCATTGCAGAAATGATTTTTTTACGACTTTTATTCGTTGTGAAAAAGTGAATCAGTGAACTTATGGATAAAGCAGCCTTGCACAATATATCAATGAACAGGAGGGCATTAAAATAATAATAGGAAGAATAATTTTTGGAAGTTGCAATACTGAAAGGAAAAATAAACAGCAGCATAAAAGTGATCCATACCAATGCAGAGTAAAACCAATAAACCCGTTTGACTCTTTTATAAAAAGCTAGTGTATGGGTTAGGGGTGAGATACTTTTCCAGGCAAGGACAGTGATAGTGCCATAAAAAGCCAGAAAAAAAATTGCAATCAAAAAAGGTATACTTCTCATTTTTTTTAGTCTACCATAAATATCAATACATAGAAAGCTCAAATATAAAAGGAAAAGAACAGATTAAAAGTTTTCTGTCAAAGGCAATTTCGATGATTTACTTTTGTGAACCATCAGAATGATGTGGGATTTATTTCGTAAAATGTCTTTTGTAATTCAACGTAAGAACGTTATTGTAAAAAGGCAACTAAAAATTACCTCTATACTTTTTATGGAAGGAAAAAGATTAACATCAAATGCATTTTGATGTTGTATAAAATTTCAAAGAAAAAAAATAAAGCATAAAACACACTATATCATTATATTAGCGCATTTTATTTAAAGTTTAAATAAATAGAAATAGATCAAAAGGTAAGCAGTTATTCTAAAATCAATTGTTTTTTACGAATAAGTTGTTGATAATCAATATAAAACTGTATTTTATTTAAAGTAATTGATGTAGTAATGCAATGAAAATAAACAGCTGTTTATCAGTGTTTTGTAATTTAAGGGCATGTAGAGCTCTATTTGAGGCTATTTATTTAGAATACGTATAAATTATATACAATTGTTATTTTGCTATTGCGGATTGAAAAATAGTATTTACATTTGTACGGTAGTATGAAAGACAGGATTAAAAAATTTATGAACGTTAAATCACTTACCGCTGCAGAATTGGCTGACAAGATCGGGGTGCAGCGTTCAAATGTTTCACACGTCTTGAACGGAAGAAACAATCCAAGTTCTGTTTTTATTGAAAAGTTGCTTCAAACCTTTCCGGAGTTAGATGCCAGGTGGCTCATTTTGGGGGAAGGAGAGATGCTAATGAGGCAAGAACCTCAGCAGGAGATGAAGTTTGAAAATAATATCACAGAAATGCCGCAGAAATCAATGACAGATCTGCTCACCAAATCTGAAAATAAGATAGAAACAGACTCTCCGAAGAATATTGATCGCATTGTTATTTTGTATGATGATAAAACATTTAGAGATTATTTTCCAGAATGATAGTTTTTTAGTAGTCCCTTAAAATTTCTTTGCACAAAACCAATTAGAAAAAGGTCCTGATGAGGGCCTTTTTTGTTTTTTAAAATCTTCGCTATCTTTGCCCTCAAATCGCATACGAATGAAGAAAAATGTTGGTGAATTTACGATTGTAAGCAACTCTGCACTTAATAATACAAATTATCACATTTGTTTACAGTCAGACATAGGTCTGCCTGACATAGCTCCAGGTCAGTTTACAAATGTAGATATACCCAATAATAAAGATATCTTTCTACGCAGACCCTTCTCCTTCTTTGATGTGGATTACGAGAAAAAAACAGTCTCTCTACTGGTCAAAATTTTGGGTAGAGGGTCAAAATCTTTGACCGAATTAAAAGTCGGTTCCAAACTTAATTTAGTATATCCTTTGGGGAGAGGGTTTACAATTCCCGATAAAAATGACAAGGTGCTGGCAGTAGGTGGAGGAAGCGGTGTTGCACCGATTTTGCAACTGGCCAAAACTGCTGGTTCATCTCCGGGGCAAATGCACATAGCCATAGGAGCACGATCAGCGGAAGACCATATCTCGATAGCTGATTATCTGCAATTTGCACAATTTTATTTCACAACAGAAGATGGTTCTTTGGGAGAAAAGGGATTCGTTACAGATCATCCCATCTTCCATGATTTAACCCAATATAACAGGATTTATGCCTGTGGTCCACTGCCGATGATGAAAGCAATTGCTGCCAGAGCAAAAGAGGCTGAGATCTTCTGTGAGGTATCGTTGGAGAACCTAATGGCTTGTGGTTTCGGTGTTTGCCTCTGCTGTATTGAACCAACAGTTAAAGGTAATCTGTGTGTCTGTACCGATGGTCCGGTATTTAATATTAAGGATTTGAAATGGTGAATTTAGCAGTAAAAATTAAAGACCTGGAGCTGAAGAATCCGGTCATGACAGCTTCCGGAACATCTGGTTTTGGTGAGGAATTAGCTGATTTCTATGATGTTGACAAACTTGGGGCAATTCTCCTGAAAGGCACCACATTGCGAAACAGAGACGGAAATCCCTATCCGCGAATGGCCGAAACGGCTTCAGGAATGCTTAATGCCGTTGGTTTACAGAATAAAGGGATTGATTACTTCATTGAAAACATTTATCCCCGCATAAAGGATTACAATACACCGCTTATTGTAAACGTAAATGGTTCAACTATTGAAGAATATATCGAAGTAACTCAACGGGTAAATGAATTGGATAAAATACCTGCTATTGAGTTAAATATTTCTTGTCCGAATGTTAAAGAGGGAGGAATGCTTTTCGGTACTAGCTGCGCCAGTGCTGAAACAGTTACGCGCGAAGTACGCAAAGCCTATAGTAAAACGCTGATAGTCAAGTTGTCTCCTAATGTTACGGATATTGCTGAGATCGCACGGGCGGTTGAATCAGAAGGGGCTGACAGTGTTTCGCTGGTTAATACCTTTTTGGGGATGGCGATCGATGCTGAGAAACGTATTCCGCTTTTATCTACGATTACAGGCGGACTTTCCGGCCCGGCAATTAAACCCATTGCCCTCAGAATGGTTTGGCAGGTCTCCCGGGCAGTCAAAATTCCGGTAATTGGTATGGGCGGTATCATGAATGCAACCGATGCCATTGAATTCTTTTTGGCAGGCGCAACCGCTATTCAGGTCGGAACGGCAATATTCCGGGATCCGTTTACTCCTTTACAGATTATTGATGGGCTGGAAGACTATTTAAATCGCCATCAGATAGATGATATTTGTAAACTAGTCGGCGCATTGAAGTATTAATTCTATAATTCACATTTGTATCAGGCGAGATTCATGCGTATAATTTTGTGTTTACTTTAAATTACTTTTGTAATCCACCCGTAGTGGTTGCGTGCTGCAATTTTGTCAGGAGCAGAGTTGTTCTATTCCTGTATTGATTTATTGTTTTTTTGATATTGCAAAGTGAACATTTCAATTTTTGTCTTGTTGTTTAAGGCAGATGTTGCAAAATTATAAAAACCCAATGTATCATGGCGCAATTTAATATTGTTTTACCTAAGTTAGGTGAAAGCATCCAGGAGGCAACCGTTACGAAATGGTTTGTCAAAGAGGGAGATACGATTCATGAAGACGATATTTTGTTTGAAGTTGCTACCGACAAAGTCGATTCTGAAATTCCATCGCCGGTGGACGGTACTATTATTAAAATTTTTCACCCCGAAAATACGCTGCTCCCTGTTGGGGAGATTCTGGCCATTGTGAAACTGGAAGACGAGGATGAAAATCCGGAAACTTCCGACTCTACATCAACCACGTCAGAATCGAATATTCCGGAGCTGACCAAGGATCGCGGTCAAAAAGGCGACTCTGGCGTTGATGATATTCGCAGCCTCTCCAATCGTTTTTACTCTCCATTGGTGAAAAAAATTGCCCAGGAAGAGAACCTATCGGTTTCGGAACTAGAAAATATTCCGGGCACAGGCGACAGAGGACGGGTTCGCAAAAATGATATTCTTCAATATTTAGATAACCGGAAAGTTGTGGAACCCAAAGTCGTTGCACCCCAGGCGCAAGTGCTACCGCAGCCCGCAGCCCAGCCGGCAAAAGCTAAAGTTTCTGTATCAGTTGGCGCTGAGGACCAGATTATTGAAATGGACCGGGTTCGAAAATTAATTGCAGAACACATGGTCATGTCCAAGCAGGTTTCTGCCCACGTCACGTCGGTGGTGGAGGCAGATGTAACCAATCTGGTACTGTGGAGAAACCAATACAAAGATGAATTCCAGAAAAAATATGGGGAAAAGATAACTTTCCTGCCCATATTTACTGAGGCTGTCGCTCAGGCGCTCACCGAATTCCCGTTATTGAATTCTTCGGTTGACGGAGAGCGGATTATTGTCCATCGCGCGGTAAATATTGGCATTGCAGTGGCCAAACCCGATGGGAATCTTATTGTGCCTGTCATTAAAAATGCAGAAGAGAAGAACCTGGTGGGGATCACCAAAAGTTTGAATAAACTGGCCGAGGCAGCCCGCAATAACAAGCTCTCGCTTGAGGATATCCAGGATGGAACTTTTACAATCACCAACTTCGGATCTTTCCGAAACCTGATCGGCACACCTATTATTAATCAGCCGCAGGTCGCCATTCTGGCTACCGGAAACATTGAGAAAAAGCCTGCGGTAATGGAGCTCCCCACCGGCGACGCCATTGTAATCCGACATAAAATGTTCCTTTCCCTTTCCTACGATCATCGTATTATCGACGGTGCATTGGGAGGCGCTTTCCTCAGGAGGATTGCCGATATTTTGGAAGAATTTGATATTAACAGGACTTTCTAACTCACTTGAAATGAAGAACACGGAAATACCGGAAATTTATTCCATCAAAAAAACTTCGAAAGAAACGCTTGCCGCCTGGTATCGTTTGATGACCATCGGAAGGGCTATCGACGAAAAGGCGCCCAACTACCTCAAACAGGCGATCGGCTGGTCGTATCATGCACCTTATGCCGGGCACGACGGTATCCAGCTGGCCATCGGACAGCATTTTGAAAAGAACAAAGATCATATCTTTCTCTATTACAGAGATATGCTCACTGCGCTGTCGTGTGGGCTGACTCCTGAAGAGATCATCCTGAACGGCATCTCCAAAGCAACCGATCCGACCAGTGGCGGACGCCACATGTCGAACCACTTTGCCAAACCCGACTGGAACATTCACAACGTTTCGTCGCTCACGGGCAACCATACCCTGCATGCTGTCGGGGTGGCCCGGGCAATCAAATATTTCGGGGAGAAAGCGGTTGCCATTAGCAGCCAGGGAGAATCTTCGATGAGTGAAGGTTTTGTTTATGAGGCAATTAATGGAGCGTCGCGCGAAAAACTTCCCGTAATTTTTACGGTTCAGGACAACGGTTATGGAATTTCGGTTCCGAAAAAAGATCAGACGGCCAACCGGAAAGTAGCAAACAATTTTTCGGGATTTAAAAACCTGCGCATCATTCATTGTAACGGAAAAGACGTTTTCGACTCCATGAATGCCATGGCAGAAGCCAAACGTGTGGTGCTGGAAGAGGGCATTCCCGTGATTGTACAGGCCAACTGTGTGCGGATCCATTCGCATTCCAACTCCGACAAACATGAACTGTATCGCAGTGAATCGGAACGGAGTTACGTGCAGGAATACGACCCGCTGGCCAAATTCAGGCGGCTGCTGACCCGTTATGAGCGGTTTACGGAAGAAGAACTGCTGGCCATTGAAGAAAACTCGGTACAGGAGATCAAAAAAGCCCACAAAGCTGCATTAAAAGCTCCCGATCCCGACGCGGCAACTATCTTCGATTTTGTGTTGCCGGAACCCTATCAATCGGCAAAATATCCTGATGGTACACATAACCAAACCGGTGAAAAGAAAAAGCTGATCACCGCTTTAAATGAGACCCTAAAAGCCGAATTCCGGCACAATCCCGATACTTTTATCTGGGGGCAGGATATTGCCCACAAGGAAAAAGGGGGCGTTTTTAACGTGAGCAAAGGAATGCAGCAGGAGTTTGGTGCACAGCGTGTTTTTAATGCACCGATTGCTGAAGATTTTATCGTCGGCACAGCAAACGGAATGTCGCGCTACAACGAAAAAATCAGAATTGTGATTGAAGGCGCCGAGTTTGCTGACTATTTCTGGCCGGCAATGGAACAATATGTCGATTCGAGCCACGACTACTGGCGGTCGAATGGAAAATTTACACCCAACGTCACCATCCGGTTAGCTTCGGGCGGATACATCGGCGGAGGATTGTACCATTCCCAAAATATTGAAGGATCGCTGGTTGCCATACCGGGCGTGCGCATTGTTTATCCCTCGTTTGCCGATGATGCAGCCGGCCTGCTGCGAACCGCCATGCGATCACGCGGCCTTACCATGTTTATGGAACCCAAGGCTTTGTACCAGGACCCGCGTGCAGCAACCGTCATTCCCGACGATTTTGAAGTGCCGTTTGGCAAAGCCCGTATCCGAAAGAGTGGCAACGACCTGACCATGATCACTTACGGAAATACTACCCACATGTGCCTCGAAGCAGCCGAAAATCTGGAAAAAGAAGGCTTCAGCGTGGAGGTGATCGACCTGCGGTCGTTAATCCCCCTGGATAAGGAAACGATTTTGAATTCTGTGAAAAAGACCAACCGTGCTTTGGTTGTTCATGAAGATAAAGTGCATGGAGGCTTTGGCGGGGAGCTGGTTTCGGTTATCATGGAAGAGGCTTTTGAATGGCTGGATTCTCCGGTTAAAAGAGTTGGTTCGACCTTTACGCCGGTTGGTTTTCACCGGACATTTGAAAAGGCCATTTTGCCCGATACGGAAAAAATTCAACGTGCTGCCAAAGAGTTACTGGTTTACTAAAAAATGAGAACATGGAAAAAGTAGGAGTATTTTACAGTTTCAACACTCAAAAAACCAAGAAGATAGCTGAAAAAATCATTGAAGCTTTCGGACTGGAAAATGTGGAAGCAGTTAATGCCGAAAATATTACCGAGGAGCAGTTTGTGAAATACAATCGCCTGGTGCTGGGCGTTCCCACCTGGTTCGACGGCGAACTGCCCAACTACTGGGATGAGTTTGTCCCGGCGCTCGAAGAACTCGATCTTACCGGAAAAACCATTGCGATTTTTGGCCTGGGCGACCAGGTAGGATATCCTGAAAATTTTGGCGATGCAGTCGGGTTGATGGCCAACCTGCTTGAAGGCCGGAATGCCCGGATCGTGGGTGAAACTTCAACCGAAGGATACCATTTTGAATCGTCCAAAGCGTTAAAAAACGGGAAATTTCAGGGATTGATCCTGGACCAGGAGAACCAGGCGCGGTTAACCAGCGATCGGGTCAAAGAATGGGTAGCACAGATCAAGACGAGCTTTTAAAATTAAATTTCAGCATAAAACAGCAGGCTGTCGTTGTATAATGGCAGCCTGTTTTGTTTTCTGGGCTATCTTTGTACTAAACATTTGATTATTTGCCATGAAAAAGAAAAAAAACATTGGAATAGTTGCGCACGACAACCGAAAGAAGGATTTGATCGAATGGGCAGCTTATAACTGGCAGGAACTTGCCCCGCACCGGCTCATCTGCACCGGCACCACCGGTAAGCTGATCGAAGATATGATTTTTGAGAAATGCCGGGCCAACGAGATCATTCCGCCCGAGATAGTCCGCCTCAAATCGGGGCCGCTGGGAGGAGATCAGCAGCTGGGAGCACTTATTTGTGAAGGAGGAATCGACATCCTCATTTTTTTCTGGGATCCCATGCAGCCGCAGCCGCACGAGGTAGACGTCAAAGCGCTGCTTCGCATTGCCGTTCTTTACAACATTCCGACCGCTTCCAACCGTTCTACGGCCGACTTTATTGTTTCGTCCACCCTGTTCCACAAACAGTACGACCCGATTCTGAAAGACTATTCAGCCTACATCAAGCGCGAGGTCGACTTGCTGTAACAATCGTTCCGCCAGCGGTCAGCACAAACAAAGGGAATCATTACCTTTAACCCGCAGCAGCAGGCCCATGAAACGGAAAAAGTTTTTGAAATTGCCCGAATATCCGGGCGGGAAAACCGAAATGAGCAAATTTATTCGTGAAAATCTCCGCTATCCGAACGAGGCTCTCCAAAACCGGATCGAAGGAGTAGTTCACCTTTCGGCTCAAATCGACGACAATGGTCATGTTTTTGATATTCAGGTGATAAAGGGGATTGGCTACGGCTGCGACGAAGAAGCTGTCCGGGTGGTTGGCCTGATGCACTTTGGCGGGGTCACCAACCGGGGTTATCGCCTGAAATCAACCAAAAAATTCCGGATTGCCTTCCAGCTCAGCAACACTCCGCCGGTTCAGTACCAGTTTGTGGAAGAAAAGAAAACTACTGCTCCTCCTGAAGAGCGGAAGTTTTCCTACACCATCCGGCTCGGTTAAAAAATAATCGATCGTTTTCAGGAGAAGCAGCTCCGGCTGCTATTTTATTCTTTCCAAAACATCTACCAGCAGTTTCCAGAATTTTTCGGTCGTTTCAATGTTGATCCGTTCGCTGGGGGAGTGCGCTCCGCGGACGGTCGGCCCGAAAGAGATCATATCAAGCGCCGGAAATTTTTCGAGAAAAAGTCCGCATTCCAGTCCGGCGTGGATAGAACGCACTACCGGCGTGGTCCCGAAAAGCGACTGGTAAGATTCGGCCGTGATTTTCAGGATTTCCGAAGCCGGATTGGGCGTCCAGCCAGGGTAACCGTCGGAGTGGGTAACTTCAGCGCCCGCCAGCCGGAACACCGCAGCTACCATGTCGGCGGCCATTGTTTTTCGGCTTTCAATTTCGCTGCGCTGGCTGGTGGTTATTAAAATTTCGTTTTCTCCTTTGAATTTTACAGCCGCCAGGTTGGTCGAAGTTTCAACCAAACCGGGCATGCGACTGCTCATTTCAAGCACGCCGTGCGGAGATCCGGCCAACAGTTGCAGGAGATTGCAGAACGAGGCGTTGTCGATCACCTGGTAGGGGATTTCAGCAGTTTCGGCAACCAGCGAAACGTCGGGTTCGGTGTGTTCAAACTCAAATTTAACTTCAGCCACAAAAGTTTCGAAATCTGCAAGAAACTGGCTGCGTTGCGAGGAAGGCACTGCGATCCAGGCTACTGCTTCGCGGGCAATGGCATTGCGCAGGTTTCCCCCGTTGAAGTCGGCCAGCCACAGCTGGTATTTGCGAACCGCCTTCAGCAGGAAACGCGCAAGAATTTTATTGGCATTTCCGCGTCCCTTGTGGATGTCGTCGCCCGAGTGGCCGCCCTGCAGTCCGGAAACCTTCAGCCGGAAAGCTACCGAGCCGGGGGCGACGGATTCGGTCCGGTAACGCATCACGGCAACCGTGTCGATTCCACCGGCACAACCGATAAACAGCTCTCCTTCATCTTCCGAGTCCAGATTCAGCAGGATATTTCCGGTGATAAAACCGGGTTGCAGCGCTTTGGCGCCGGTCAGTCCCGTCTCTTCATCAACCGTAAAAAGGCATTCGATGGGGCCGTGAGCGATCGATTCCGACGTCAGCACCGCCATTTGGGCGGCAATACCAATGCCGTCGTCGGCTCCCAGGGTGGTGCCGTTTGCTGTAACCCAATCCCCGTCGATAACCGGTTCAATGGGATCATTTTCAAAGTCAAATTCTTTGTCGGCATTTTTTTCGCACACCATGTCGAGGTGGGTTTGCAGCACTACGGTGGGCAGGTGCTCTTTCCCTTTTGCCGCAGCTTTGCTGATCAGCAGGTTGCCGGCTTCGTCGCGCCGGAAGGGGAGCTGGTTGGCCCGGGCAAAATCTTCCAGAAAAGCGATAATTTTTTCTTCTTTTTTGGAAGGGCGCGGCACCTGACAAATAGCTTCGAAATAGTTCCACAAAGGTTGGGGAGAAAGTCCGGCAAGTATTTTCGACATATTCCTGATTTTTAAATTTTGGTATTTTCCTCAAAGATGCAAAAAGAATGGCAAAATTATCTGGGAATAGTTTGATTTGGACGCCTCAAAGCGGGAAAACCATCGGGATAGTCATTGTTGGCTCCGGAAAAAAACTCTTTTTTTACAGAAAAAAGTATGGAGTCAATTCGTGAGATTTACCGGATTGGGCACGGACCGTCGAGCAGCCACACCATGGGTCCGAAAAAAGCGGCCCAGCGCTTTCTGGAAAAACATCCGCAAGGAAAACATTTCCGGGTTACCCTTTACGGAAGCCTGGCAGCAACCGGGCGGGGCCATCTTACCGATCGGGTTATCCTGGATACTTTTTCGGGAAGAGAAACGGAACTGGTCTGGAAACCCGAAACCTTTCTGCCACGCCATCCCAATGCCATGAAGCTGGAAGTGCTTGACAATAACCGTCTGACCATTGATGAATGGACGGTTTACAGTGTTGGCGGCGGCGCCATTGCCGACGATCAGACGCCGGTGGAAACCGTGACGGTTTTTCCGCACCGGAAGATGGATGATATCCTCGACTTTTGTCATCGCAACAGCCTGAGGTTCTGGGAATATGTTGAACGGTTTGAAGGCCCCTCGATCTGGCCCTACCTGGAAGAGGTGTGGCAGGTGATGCAGGAGAGCATCCATCGCGGACTGGTAAAAGACGAAGCTTTGCCGGGCGAACTGAAACTGCTTCGCAAAGCCCACTCTTTTAAGATGCGGGCGCCCAATTTTGCCGATCCTTTTCGCCGCCGGACCCAGATTTTCTCCTACGCACTGGCCGTCTCCGAAGAGAACGCCGCGGGCGGAAAGATTGTAACGGCGCCTACCTGCGGCGCCAGCGGCGTACTGCCGGCCGTCCTGTATTACTTCAAAAAAGTGTACAAAACCGACCGCCAGGCTATTCTGAAAGCACTGGCAACCGCAGGACTGATTGGCGACCTGGTAAAAACCAATGCTTCCATATCGGGCGCCGAAGTTGGCTGCCAGGGCGAAGTAGGAACCGCCTGCGCCATGGCTTCGGCTGCCGCCACCCAACTCATGGGAGGAACCATCAACCAGATTGAATATTCGGCCGAAATGGGGCTGGAGCACCACCTGGGACTGACCTGCGATCCGGTAGCCGGACTGGTGCAGATCCCGTGCATCGAACGAAATGCGTTTGCGGCAGAAAGAGCGCTGGCACACAACAATTACGCCCTGCTCTCCGACGGACGACACCGCATCAGTTTCGACGAAGTGGTTGCCACCATGTACAAAACCGGAATCGACCTGCAAAGTAAATACCGCGAAACTTCACTGGGAGGTCTGGCGCTGGCCAACGCAATGCCCAAATGTTGAAGTTTTAACCCTCCGCAGCTTCTTTTTTGCTTTTTGCCGGCAATTTCGATGTTTCCTGCACAAAGGGCAGAAATATTAAATTTAAGTGATCCCCAACGGGAAATAGAGGTGTAAACCGGTTCTTTTCCGGCACAACCCGATATTTCTGGGTAATTTTGTCAATATCAAAATGTTTCTGATATTACCGGTTAACTGTTTTTGGGAATCTACTAAGTATTGAATATGGACAAAAGAAGAGAGATAAAAACGATTGGCGTTCTTACTTCGGGAGGCGACGCCCCGGGGATGAACGCGGCGGTTCGTGCGGTTACCCGCGCGGCCATTCATCATGGACTCCAGGTTTACGGCGTGATGTATGGTTACCACGGATTGATTTCGGGCGAAATCCGGCCATTGACCTCGAGCGATGTGAGCGGGATTATGCACCAGGGCGGCACCATCCTGAAAACCGCACGCAGCGAGGAGTTCCGAACTACCGAAGGCAGAGCAGCTGCTTACCAGAACCTTGTCAAATACGGTATCGACGCATTGGTGGTTATTGGCGGAGATGGCTCTTTTTCGGGAGCTTCGGCCTTTTCCAAAGAGTACGATATCCCGACGGTAGGAATTCCCGGAACTATCGACAATGACATTTCGGGGACTGAATATACCCTGGGGTATGATACGGCGATGAATACGGTTATCGAGGCGGTTGACAAAATTAAGGATACCGCCAGCTCGCACGGCCGGATTTTTTTCATCGAAGTGATGGGGCGCGAAGCCGGATTGCTGGCCCTCAGCACCGGTATTGCCTGCGGGGCCGAAGCCATTATCATCCCCGAGAGCGACGAGGGCTACAAAGACCTGGAGAAATTTCTCGCCCATTACAAAGAGAAGAAGAGCAGCGGAATCGTCATGATTGCCGAAGGCGACAAAGCGGGCGGCGCTCTGAAACTGGCCGAACGGGTCAACAGCGAATATCCTGAACTGGATGTGCGGGTCTCAATATTGGGACACATGCAGCGTGGCGGCAACCCGTCGGGAATCGACCGGGTAGTGGCAACCCAGATGGGAGTAGCCGCCGTGGATGCCCTGCTCGACGATCAGAAAAGTATTATGATCGGCCTGGTCAATAATAAAATTACCCACGTGCCTTTCAATAAAACCGTGAAGGCCAACCGTTCTATCGACCAAAACCTGTTCGACATCCAGAAGGTGCTGAACAAGTGGTATTAACGAAAAAACCTGTTTCCGAGGTCATGGTTATCTCCGGAAACAGGTTTTTCTGATTTCCCAGCCAGTTCTTTCTGCCGGTTGGAAATCAGGAATTAATTATACTGTCTGAAAAATTGGTTCAACCGGCCGGTCAGCTGGTTGTAAATGGGCTTGGTAAACTCAATAAAGAGGTTTTGGGCAGGCGGCGGCGGAAGGGCTTTGTTGCGCGTCAGCCGCAGCTGTTCGGGCGAAAGGGCCTTTTCGTCACCAACAAAAAGGGCATACTGGTTAACCCACACAAATTCACCCGGGATACGGTCATTCAACAAAAGTTTACCGGCCGGAAAATCGGCAATTTTTAAGTCAACCACGCCGCCCGACGAAACCTGGTCGGTAAAGGTTTTGATCTTGGCCTTGTAGGTCACGGTTGTCACCTTGGTGGTGTCTTTGGTTTCGATTTTTACGGTATTGGTTGCCTCTTTTTCCGATTCGGAATGGCGGATGTTTCCGACCACAAAATCGAAGAATTCGAGGCGCAAAACCAGGTCGGGCGTGTTGATTTTGGCAACTTTCAGCTCTTCCGGCGCATAAAACCGCACAAAACTCTGGGCCGGAAAGCGGCCGTTGAGATATTCAAAAACCTGGTTGTAAAAGAAGTCGGCCGACAGTTGAAACAGGGCCGAATGAACCGGGATCGGCTCAACCACCACGTGGGTGGTGGCCAGCTGTTTGGCTTCGTACATGCGCGCTTCGGCATCCCGGTAGCCGGGAACCAGCTCCAGGCTGCGTTCAAACAGGAAGTAGGCCTGCTTGGCCGATTGGCGGTCGGGCTGACTGAGTCGCGAGAGGGCATTCTGGTAATTTTCTTCCGCTCCTTTTTCGCGGGCCATATTCATTTCTGACGTATAAATTTTGGGCTGCGGAATAATTCTCAGCGCCCCCGGACTTTGCCGGATGGTGTTGGCCAGGTTGTTCACCTGCTGCATCAGGGAGACCGTGCGGTCCCATTTCTGCGGATCGTTACTGGAAAGGGTCAGGTCAATTTCGTCCTGCGTCCATTTCAGGGCCATTGGATAAGCTTCTTTTAACACCTGCGCCGCTTTTTTGTGGTCGGGCGACGATCGCAGCCGCTCTACCGATGTGTGGACGGCACCATAATAATTACCGCTTTCAAAAGCTTTTTTCCCGGCAGTGCAGCCTGCCAGCAGGATCATCAATCCGGATAGAATTTTACAGAATCTCATAGTTCAGTTTTTCAGCGTTCAAAGTTACCATTTCAAAATCATTTTAAAACCGGTTGCCTCACCGGTTATTTCAGGAACCAGGGTGATTTGTTCCTGAAAATGACGGTTGCAGACAAACAACCCGGTGGCCGTTCCAAAAATCGCGCCGACAAATACGTCGCTTGTCCAGTGATGGTTTTGGTAAATTCTGGATAACCCGGCCAACCCCGCCAGGGAATAGGCCGTAACCGGGATCCATTTGGTGTCGCGGTATTGGTAGGCAATTACCGAAGCCACCGCAAAGGCCGAGGTGGTGTGCCCCGACGGAAAACTTTTACCGGTGAAGGGGCCTCGCCATTCGTAAGGATCCGGATTCCACCAGGCATTCGGCCGGCTGCGCCCGGCTGCTATTTTGGGGATTCGCACCAGTAGGGCGCTGAGTACAAAACTTTCGGCAGCCAGCAGCCCGGTTGAGCGGCTTCGGTGGTTTTGTGCCAGCCATCCGTGAACCGCCAGTCCGCCTGCCGCAGCAAGGGCATAATAGGTCCCCAGCGGTTCCAGGGCAGCCGAGATATCGTTTAAAACCGGATCTTGGTTTTTCCGGAAGAAGTCGTTTACGGGTTGGTCGATGGTGATCAGGGCCAATGTGGCAACTCCCGCAGCGCCCAGTTTCAGCCAGTCGTCGCCCTGCCAGCGGACTGGCGCCGTTATCCAGTCGCGGCTGTTGGTCCAGTAATGTTTCAGATATTTTTTGTTGAGCCGTACCGAATCGATTTGCGCCGACACGCCAACCGCAATCGAAAGAAAAGTGATATGCAGGATCAGTTTTTTCATTTACACGTAGCAAAGAAAGTCGGTGGGTTACTGTTCTTTTCTCTTTGCTTCGTCCCAGATTTTGTCCATTTCGGCGAGGGGCATACTTTTCAGGTCGCGGCCTTTGAGCATGGTTTGGCTTTCGAGATAGTTGAAGCGGCTGATGAATTTCAGGTTGGTCCGTTCGAGCGCTGCTTCGGGATCCACGCCGTAAAGCCGGGCGGCGTTCACCAGGGCGAAAAACAGGTCGCCAAATTCAGCCTCCATTTTATCCGGATCATTATTTTCGATTTCCGAACCGAGTTCCGAAATTTCCTCTTTCACTTTGTCCCACACCTGTTGGGGATGCTCCCAGTCGAAGCCCACTCCCGAAGCTTTTTCCTGGATCCGGTTGGCTTTCACCAGCGCCGGCATGGCCACCGGAACTCCTTCCAGCACCCGTTTGTTGCCGCCTTTCTCTTTCAGTTTGAGGGATTCCCAGTTCTCCACCACTTCGCGCGAACCGGACACGTCAACCTCGCCAAACACGTGAGGATGGCGGTATATCAGCTTTTCGTTAATTCCGTTCAGCACATCGGCCATGTTGAAGGCCCCTTTTTCGGCGCCGATTTTGGCATAGAATACGATGTGCAGCATCAGGTCGCCCAGCTCTTTTTTGATCTCCTGCAGGTTGTTGTGTAAAATCGCATCTCCCAGTTCGTAAGTCTCTTCAATGGTGAGCTTGCGGAGCGATTCAATGGTTTGCTCGCGGTCCCACGGACATTTTTCACGCAGTTCGTCCATAATTTCCAGCAGACGACGAAACGCATTGACGGCATTTTCCATGAATTTTTTTATTGAATAAGGAGGCAAATTTAACCAAATTCCTTTTAACGATGCCGGGGGAGGCTACGCGTTAATTTTGTAATTTTAGCCCGTAATAAAAGAAAAGTTCATTTGGAAAAGCAAATCATCCTGGAAGGTATTGACCCGCTCGAATTTTACGGGGTCAACAATGCAAAAATCAATTTGATTAAAACTTTTTTCCCGAAGATTAAAATTACGGCACGGGGAAACTCTCTTTTCCTGCAAGGCGAAGAAAAAGAGCTTCGTTTTTTCGAAAAGAAATTTGGCTTCATTCTCGACCACTATTACCAGTTCAATATTCTGACCGAAGAGATCATCGGGCAGATCATGCTCAATGATTACGACGGGATGTCCGGCGGCCCTGAAGATGAACCCGATGTGCTGGTGTACAGCAACAGCGGAAAACCGGTGCGTGCCCGCACGCCCAACCAGCGGCTGCTGGTGGAGAAGTGCCGCGATAATGACCTGATTTTCGCCATTGGGCCTGCCGGGACGGGTAAAACCTATACCGCCATTGCCATTGCCGTAAAAGCGCTTAAAAACCGGGAGATCAAACGTATTATCCTGAGCCGTCCGGCGGTGGAGGCCGGTGAGCGGCTGGGCTTTTTACCCGGCGACCTGAAGGAGAAGATCGACCCTTATTTGCAGCCGCTTTACGACGCCCTTCTGGATATGATCCCGGCTAAAAAGCTGGAGGAGTTTCTCAAAGACGGAACCATCCAGATTGCGCCACTGGCATTCATGCGCGGGCGGACCCTGAGCAATGCCTTTGTCATCCTCGACGAAGCGCAAAACACCACGGTGAACCAGCTCAAGATGTTCCTCACCCGCATGGGGCTGAATGCCAAATTTATTGTCACGGGCGATGTCACGCAGATCGATCTTCCCGATCGGAACCAGTCGGGGTTGATTCAGGCGATGAAGATCCTGCAAAATATTGAGGGGATTTCCATTGTGCTCTTCGACAAAAAAGATATTGTGCGCCACCGGCTGGTCCGCGACATTGTGGAAGCTTACGACTTGCATTACCAGGCCCGTGAAGAGAGAAGGGCCGCCGAGGCGGACAAGCGGGAAAAGAACGCCGGAAGCGAGACGGTGACTTCGTAATAGAAAGAGAATCAGAAAACTTAATTGGAAAACAAAAAATAAATATCCGAGTTATGAGCAACGCATTAACCAGAACCGATTTTAATTTTCCGGGACAAAAAAGTGTTTATCACGGGAAAGTGCGCGATGTCTATAACATCAGCGACGACTACCTGGTGATGGTCGTTTCCGACCGCATTTCGGCATTCGATGTGGTGCTGCCCAAAGGGATTCCTTACAAAGGCCAGGTGCTGAACCAGATTGCCTCCAAATTTTTGGATGCCACTGCCGACATTGTCCCCAACTGGAAGATCGCTTCACCCGATCCGAATGTAACGGTGGGGCACAGATGCGAACCATACAAGGTGGAGATGGTGATCCGCGGTTATCTTACCGGTCACGCCTGGCGCGAATACCGTTCCGGAAAACGGTTGCTGTGCGGGGTGCCGCTGCCCGACGGAATGGTTGAAAACCAAAAGTTCAGCCAGCCCATCATCACGCCGACAACCAAAGCCGACGAAGGCCACGATGAAGATATTTCGCGCGAAGAGATCATCGCCAAAGGTTTGGTCAGCCGCGAGGAGTATGAAATTCTGGAAGATTACACCCGTAAACTTTTTGAGCGCGGAACCAAAATGGCCGCCGAAAAGGGTTTGATCCTGGTGGATACCAAATATGAGTTTGGAAACAAAGAGGGCAAAATTTACCTGATCGACGAAATCCACACCCCCGACTCGTCGCGCTATTTTTATGCCGACGGTTACCAGGAACGGCTGGCCAGAGGGGAGCAGCAGAAGCAGCTTTCCAAAGAGTTTGTGCGCCAGTGGCTCATTGAAAACGGCTTCCAGGGTAAAGAAGGACAGCAGGTTCCGGAGATGAGCGATGAGTTTGTACAATCGGTAACCGAACGTTACATCGAGCTTTTTGAAAATATTACCGGCGACCGGTTTGAAAGATCAGATCTTTCGCAACTGCATAAACGGATCGAGGAGAATGTACTGGATTTTCTGAAATCAAAATAACCTTCTGTAAATGAAAACGATCGCAGCGGTATTGCTGTTTTTTTGGGCGGGATTGACGGCGCCGGCGCAGGATTCCTTCACGCAGGCCCGGAAAGGGGAGCAGGTCCCGGCGTTTACCTTTGAAAGTCAGCCTGGCGTCAGCCGGAAGATTTCAGATTACAAAGGCAAAGTGGTGCTGATCACTTTTTTTGCCACCTGGTGCGGACCGTGCCGGATGGAGTTGCCGCATATCGACCGGGAGTTGTACCAGTCGTACCGCAAACGCAACGACTTTGTTGTGCTCACTTTTGGTCGCGAACACGACTGGGAGACGGTCAATAAATTTAAAGCTTCCAATAAGTTGGAGATGCCGCTTTATCCCGACCCGAAGCGTGAGATTTTTACGAAGTTTGCCGCGCAGAATATTCCCCGCAACTTCCTGATCGACCAATCCGGGAGGATTGTTTATAGTTCGGTAGGTTTTAATGAAGCCGAATTTGCGGTTCTGAAAAATACAATCGCCGGATTATTAAAATAAACGGCAGTTAACACAACAAAGGCCGGCATGCTCACACGGGCGCCGGCCTTTGTTATATTGCGGTGGCTGGTAACGGTTAGAGAACCGGCAGGGTCTTTTTCTGGCGGTTACTTTCCAGACAGCGTTCCAGGATTTCAACAGTCAGCCGGGCCTCCTCGGGTTTTACGGCCAGCTCTTTTCCCAGCCGGATAGCTTCGTAAAGATTTTGATAAAAAGCCGGGTAATTGCCGGGAATCGTTTCGATTTTACCTTTTACGTGCAGTCCGTTGAGCTGGGTATTGATCACTCCCCAGAGCGATTCGGGTTCGGCTCCCCAGCCGGGACCGCCCGGCAGCGCCCCTTTTTTCAGCGCCTCTTCCTGCGGATCGATGCCCCATTTCAGAAAAGAACCTTCGTTTCCGTGTACAATGTAACGCGGACCTTCTTCCCGGACCAGGTAGGAACAGCGCGTCAGTGCGGAAAAGTTTTCATACTCCAGCCGGATGTGGTAATAGTCGTTCACCTGGCTTCCGGCCCTGACGGTTTGCAACTGGGCGGTAACCGCCTGAGGTTTCCCGAACAGCACCAGTATCTGATCCACCATGTGTGCCCCCAGGTTGTAAAGTACGCCGCCGTAAATATCGCTTTCCTCTTTCCAGGTGTTGGGGGCTACAGCGTTGCGATAGCGGTCAAATTGCGACTCGAACTCCACCAGTCGCCCCAGCAGTCCCGAGCGGATAATTTGCTGAACGGTGAGAAAATCGCCATCCCAACGGCGGTTTTGGTAAACCGCGATCAGTTTCTGCTGTTGCCGCGCAATTTCAATCAGCTGGGCAGCTTCGGCCGATGTCTGGGTAAACGGTTTTTCAATCACCACATGTTTGCCGGCCAGCAGGGCTGCTTTGGCCATTTCAAAATGCAAACGGTCGGGAGTATTGACCACAATCAGTTCCAGCTCCGGATCGTTCAGCAGACGGTCGTACTCCCGCACGATCTCTGCCTCGGGGAAAAGTGTTTCAGACAGGCGTTTGCTGCGCTCCCAAACAGCTTTTACCCGGAATCCGGGATTTACTTTCAGCGAAGGTCCGTGAAAAACCTGCCCTGACATGCCAAACGACGCCAGAGCGGTTTGTATTGGTTTGTCCATCATTTTTTAAAAACTTTGATTTTACTTTCTTCTACTCGGTGAAAGTTAAAAGTAAGAAAAAAGGTATGTTTTAGAAAATTGTTTAAGAACATCGCAAAAATAAGCTATTGTGCAACATCTTCTGGTTAAAATCCGCAGCAATGATTGTATTTTCGTTAAAAACGAAGTCATGGTATCAAAAAACTTAAATCCGATGAAAGAATTCCTGAGTGACTACCTGAAGTATGTCACTACCAGTAATTTAGAGACCGGCGATTTTGCAGGGCCCGTGGTTACCATTTCGCGGCAGACCGGATGTTCGGCCCAGCGGATTGCCATTAAACTATCCAAAATCCTGACCGGCTACAGCTACATGTCGGATACGAAAACCGATGCCGAGTGGCAGTGGGCCGACAAGGAGGTTTTCTCCCGCACGGTCGAGGAGATTCGCCGGGAGTTGAAAGCCAGCCAGGAAGAGAATCCGGAGATGTGTGAACGGCTCAATCAGGTGGCCAAAGCTTTTTCAAAAGAAAAGTTCAAAGCCGACGTGGATGCGCAGGCCATTGCCATTCTGAAAGATGTGATTTGCAAGTTAGCCATTGCCGGACGCTACATTATTGTGGGCCGCGGGGCTACCAACATTTTGGCCGACCTGCCCAACAAGCTGAGTATTCGGTTGGAGGCGCCGCTCGAATGGCGGATCAACCGTGTTGCCCAGCTGAAAAACATGAGCCATCTGGAGGCTGAAGAATTTGTCATTAACGCCGACCGGAAACGGTGCCAGTTTACCGAGGCGGTCATTGGACGGACCTACGAAAACACCGATTTCGATATTATCTTTAATTACGCCAGCCTGCCCGACGACCAGATTGTAGACGCTATCGTAAATGTGCTGAAAAACAAAAAGATTATTTCGGGAGGAGAAGAGTATTATTAACAGGGAAACAGCTGAAACTTTTGTGGCCGGTCAGTGGGAGAGCGGAAGCGAGAAAAATATCCGGCTTCCTTTCCCGGGTTCGCTTTCTGCCCAAACCTGACCGTGGTTGGTTTCGATAAAATCTTTGCAGAGCATCAGTCCCAACCCATTGCTGCTGTGGGCATTTCCCAGGCTGTGATTGCCTGCCTTGCGGTGGGAGCCAAAGAGTTGTTCCATCTGGGCGCTGGTCATCCCAACCCCGGTGTCGGAAATACAAAACTGACACATTTCACCGTCGGATTTCGCATGGATTTCAACCTTTCCTCCCGAACGGGTTGATTTAATAGCATTGGTTATCAGGTTTCTGAATATGGTGGAGACCATATTTTCGTCGGCATACAGTTCGATGCCGGGTGTCACGGCATTTACCATGCTGATGTTTTTCCAGCGGGCACGCTGCCGGGTGATGGTGATCACTTCGCTGATCACCCGTTCGACCGGAAAACGCTGGAAATTGGGAGTCGGATTGTCGATTTGCCGCTTCGACCACTTGACCAGATCGGCCAGCAGCTTGTAAGTGGTTTCGGCAGTGTAGTGAACATCTTTGAGAATAGCCAGCTTTTCCTCTTCATCGGTCTGCTTCCAGTTGCTCATCAGCAGGTCGGTAATTCCGGTCACGGCCAGAAGCGGATCTTTCAGGTCGTGGGCAATAACCGAAATGATTTTGTTCGGATTGACATTGACGGGCGTTTCTTTCTGGATTTCAGAACCAAGCGCAGCCCCCTCGAGGATTGATCGGGCCGCTTTTTGTTCCAAAAAACTTTTTACCGCCTGTCTGAAAGTCAGTTGCAGCTGGAGTGGAGAGTGGGGGATCAGCAGAAAAAAATGGTGACTGTCATCCGGAAATAATTCAGCAAGAGAAGGATATTGTTCTTCGGTACACCGAATGATCTTCATACTTTCGGGAGTTGCTTTGTCCAGGGTTTGCCAGTTCGTCTGAAAAGTGTTCGCTGCCGAATAATCCACCACCACCACTGCAATTTTTTCCTGAAAGCCATTTTTTGACAAAACATAATCCATCACCTCAGCTACAGTCCCAAAGCGTTGAATGGCAAGTTGACGTTTTTCTGGAAAAATTCTGGTTTCGGCTTCCGTAATGTGTCGGGTCAACTTATCATCACTGATAACGATGGCCATCAATTTGTCCATATCACCAAAAGTAA
>JARKOX010000023.1 GCA_029975525.1 Prolixibacteraceae bacterium
AGATAAAAATAAACCGGCCGGAGCCGGGTGTGGTCTGATTTTTAAGCTGTCATCGACGTGAGATCTTCTTCGTAGAAAAAATGTGGTTCTTCCGGAACCGGCTGCAGGTCGTCGATCCAGACAGCCGTCGGATTGTAGCGAGCGAAAAATGGCCGTCCCACCCAATCGGCCTCGCGCCCCTGTAAAAAGTCGAGCGCAAAATGTTTTTCCCCATTTCGTTCAATCACACCGAGGATCCGGATTTTGCCCACATTGGTAGACATGCTTGGCCCTTTTACGGTGCGGCAGATGCCACTCACCGAACTGAATGCCGACCGGAAGATCTGCCAGGCCCGTTCGAGCGGAACCGCAAAATAATCCTGGGCCCCGGCGTTACGGGCAATAAACATGTAGTAAGGAACAATTCCCTGGCTGACCTGCTCCTGCCAGTTTTCAACCCAAATTTCGCTGCGGTCGTTGATGTGTTTGAGCAGCGGCGACTGTGACCGGATCTGCACCCCGGCCGACAACAGCCGGCTCACCGCTTCGCGTGCGGCCGGCGTTTGAAGGGAGCGCGGATGGTTAAAATGAGCCATCAGAACAACATTCACCCCTCGTTTCCGGGTCCGTTCAAACAGTCGCAACAGGTCATCGGCATCCGCGTCGCGGGTAAACCGGTAAGGCCAATAAGCCAGCGACTTGGTGCCAATCCGGATATTCCGCAGGTGAGGAATGTCGGCATCAAGCAGGGCATTGAAATAGTGCTCAAAAATTTTGGTTTTCATCACCATCGGATCCCCTCCGGTAAACAAAACATCGGTAACCTGGGGCTGCGACTGCAGGTATTTCACCAGCAGGTCCGACTCTTTCATGGCGAATTTAAATTCATTGAGTGCAAACTGCGTCCAGCGGAAACAAAAGGTACAGTAGGCATGGCAGGTTTGTCCCTGCGAAGGGAAGAACAACACCGTCTCGTCGTATTTATGCTGAATTCCTCTCAACTGCTGTCCTTCGAAAAAAGGCATATTTTGCTGCTGTCCCGCCGGATTGGGATTCAGCTCCAGCCTGATCTTCTCCACCTCTTCCTGTAAAACGGTTTTGGGAGCCTGTTGCTTCAGCAACTCGGCCACCCGCTGAAACCGCTGCGCTGACAACATCTCCCGCTGCGGAAAATTCAGGATAAAAAACGGGTCGTTTTCAAAATTGTCCCAGTCAATCAACTCATCCACCACATAGCTGCTGGCTTTAAAAGGCAGGACTGTTCCTACCGTTTCAATAGAAAATTTTGCTCTTCGGTCAAACGCGCCATTTGCGGAATCTGACGGAAATTGTGCAAAGTGTAAGATTTGTAATTCATAGCTTTTTTTTAGTAAAGAATCGTTGAGGAAGGAGCAATAAACCCCGGGGTGATTCTTCTTTTTTCATGGATTTCTCAAATATACCCAAAATTGAACAAAATAAAAAGACAACATAAAATACTATTGAACAAATACTTGTGGCAAAATAAAAAACAGAAAAGTTTTTAAACGTGAAAACGGGGGCCCAATAACTTTCTAAAAAACTGAAAATGAGCGCCTAAAAAAGCATCGACAAAAAGCGGCAAAACCCGGATGAAAAGAAAATTCACCCCTGATATTTTTTGAAAAAAATTTCAGGAGAGATCAAAAAACCACCAGTCGGGCGCCAAATGGATCAGACCAATTTGTCGAGCCGGCTGGCGTCGAGCCGGAGAAAAACAAACAACAGGATGGTAAAGGCCCACAGTGACGAGCCTCCGTAACTGAAGAACGGAAGCGGGATGCCAATCACCGGCATCAGGCCGATGGTCATCCCCACATTGACCACGAAATGGAAAAACAGGATAATACTCACCGAATAGCCGTACACCCGCGAAAAAACCGATCGCTGCCGTTCGGCCAGCATAATCAGGCGAATGAACAGATAGACAAACAGCGCCATCACAACTCCCGCCCCAACAAATCCCCACTCTTCGCCTACCGTACAAAAGATAAAGTCGGTGCTCTGTTCGGGCACAAAATTGAACTTGGTTTGTGTGCCGTTCAGAAATCCTTTTCCGAAGAAACCACCCGAACCAATGGCAATTTTACTCTGGTTAACATTGTATCCGGCTCCGAGCGGATCGGACTGAATGCCCAGCAACTCGTTGATACGCGACTGGTGATGTTTTTCCAGAACATTCTGAAAGACAAAATCGACCGAATAAGTAAAGAGGACCGAAGCAAAAAACAGCAGGCTGACAATATAGGAACGCCGGATCCTCAACCGGGCGATCCACACCGTAAACCCCACGGCACAGGCCAACGTTCCGGCCAGCACCACCACTTCGTTGCTGAATCCGGCATCCAGCAGCCGGTTGGCGGCATAAAGTGTGGAAACGACCCCTGCTGCAATCAGCAAACCACGAAAAACCGGCCTGATCCGCAGATTCAGCACATAATGGGCCACCAGCGCACCAACAAACAAAACCATCAGCAAAATGTAGTTGGGCACCAAAAGCGACAGCAGGAACAACAAAACAATCAGCGCGCCGAAAAAGAGCACCACTCCCGACAACCCTTCCCGGTAAAGCACCAGCACAAACGACAGGAACACAATAGCCGAACCGGTATCGGGCTGGAACATAATCAAAACCACCGGCGCCAGAATAATGGCAAGCACCTGCAGCAGCGACTGCTTGCGGGAGAGCCGGAAGTTGAAACTGCTCATCTTTTTCGACAAAGCAAGCGCCGTGGCAAACTTGGCAAACTCCGAAGGCTGAAATTGAAATCCGCCAATCAGGAACCACGACCGGGAGCCGTTTACTTCGGTCCCGGCTACCAAAACCAGGACGAGCAGCAGAATAACCAATCCGTAGAAAAACCAGGAAAAAAATACGTAGAAATTGGTATCGATCAGCAAGATAAAAAAGCCCAGCAACAGGGCGGCCCCAATCCAGATCAGCTGTTTGCCATAACGTTGCGAAATATCGAAAATACTCTGGTGCTCTTCGTTGTACACCGCCGCATAAATGTTGATCCAGCCCAGAAATACCAGGATGAGATAGACCACAACGGTCAGCCAGTCGATGCTGGCCCAGATGTTATTCCTCCTCGCCACGTCTCAGTATTTGTATCGGATTTAACAAATTAGCCTGCATCATCGACTTTTCGAGCCACTGACGCGAAGCAGAAATGGTATCGTTGAGATACTTTTCGATGACCAGGCTGGCAATCGGCGCAGCATAGGTTGACCCCCAGATGCCGTTCTCGACATACACCGACAGCGCTATCCGCGGATTATCTTTAGGCGCAAATGCCATAAACACGGAGTGGTCTGAGCCGTGCGGGTTTTGGGCAGTTCCGGTTTTTCCGCAGACAGAAATACCCGGCACCCACGACATGGCGCCGGTCCCGCCGGGTTGCATCACCTTTTCCATCCCGTTGATCACCGGTCTGAACCACGAACTGTCGATTCCGCTGCTCACCGGCGTTTTAAACCGGACATCAATGGGTTGTCCTTCAATTTCCTTCACCACGTGCGGAATATAGTAGTATCCCCGGTTGGCAATCAGGGCAGTATGGTTGGCCATCTGCAACGGGGTTATCCCGATTTCGCCCTGCCCGATCGACAGGGAAATTATTGGTAAAGCCCGCCAGCGGGCATTTCTGTAAACATACTTCTGATAATAGTCCGAAGAGGGAATCAGCCCTTTCAACTCGTTGGCAAAGTCGGTGTTCAGCACGCGTCCAAATCCCAGCCGGAGCATATATTCGCGCCAAGCTTCATACCCCTGCTTCACCCCGCCATATTTGGGATTTTCAAGAATAGCCCTGAAGATATAGCAGTAATAAGCGTTACACGATTGCGAGATTGAATTCTCAACCCGGAACGATTGCTCATGATGACAGCCAACCGTGAAATTCCCGACATGATAACCATGCGCACAGTAATATTCGGTGTAGGGAGTGATCACCCCTTCCTGGAGCGCAACCAACGCATTGGCCATTTTAAAGGTAGAGCCCGGCGGATATTGCGCCATCAGCGAGCGGTTAAAAAGCGGCTTCAGGGAGTCGGCAGCCAGGGCGGCGTAGTTGTTGCCGCGCTGCCGTCCCACCAGCAGGTTGGGATCGTAATTTGGGGTACTCACCATTGCCAGCACTTCGCCGGTAGCCGGATCGATTGCCACAATACTTCCCTTCTTGTTTTTCATCAGCTGTTCGGCATATTCCTGCAGGCGGGCATCGATGGTAAGCACCAGGTTTTTGCCGATTTGGGCAGCTGAATCGGCCCGGCCATCGAGATAGCTTCCCTGCATCCGGTTGTGTACATCTACCAGAAAATATTTTACCCCCTTTTTTCCGCGCAGCTCCTTCTCGTAAGTTTTTTCGATGCCGCTGATCCCGATGTAGTCGCCCGACTGGTAATAAGGGTCGTTGGCTGTTATGTCGCGGGTGACTTCGCCCACATAGCCCAGCACATGCGCAGCAAGCGGCTTCGGATACTGCCGGAGGGTACGCGGCTGGATGTAAAATCCCTTGAGTTTGTAAAGATGTTCCTGCAGAACAGCATATTTTTCAGGCGAAATCTGCTTGACAATAACCGAAGGTTTGTAGGAAGAATAGGCTCTGGCTTCCTGAAACTTTTGCCGGAACTCTTCAATGGTGATATCAACCAGGCTACAGAGGGTGAGGGTGTCAAACCGGACCACTTCACGGGGGGTGACCAACAAATCGTAGGCTGCCTGGTTGTACACGAGCAGCTCGCCGTTGCGGTCGTAAACCAGCCCACGGGCCGGATACTGTACCACCTTTCGCAGCACATTGTTGGTAGCATATTCCTTATAGGTAGGATCCAGCACCTGCAGCTGGAAAAGCCTTCCCAAAAAAATCACCCCGACAGCGATAAAAATGCCGGTAACCAATACTCTTCTTCCGGAAAATGTATCCACTCTTCCTGACGATTAATCCCTGAAAATCAAAAACTGGCTTAAAACTATCATAAAAATCGTAAACACCGAACTGGCCAGGCTGCGGAAAAAAGTAGCAAAAAAGCGCGACAGCGTAAAAACTTCCACATAAAACAGAAAGAAATGATGCAGGATCACCATCACGGCCGTATATAAAACAAACCAGCGCATTCCGTTTTGTTTCAACCCGGGATAGTCGTTGATTTCCGATTCGCGACCCGATAAGCGTCCGATTAACGGAGAACGGAGGAACCCTGCAAAAACCGTGGCAGCGGCATGGATTCCCGGTGTATTGGAAAAGACATCGATGGTCAGTCCCAGCAGAAACGACAGGAGCAATACCTGGTAGCGGGCCATCGACACCGGCAGCAACAGGATAAACAGCAGATACAGGTAAGGATTTACGAACCCGCTAAACTGAATCTGGTTGAGCAACAACACCTGAATCAGCACCACTGTAACAAACATCACCGGGTATTTAATCCAGGTTATTCCCATCGTTTATCATTTTTTGCAGTTGTTCTATTTCATCACGATGATGGTTTTCAATAACCTCCACATAGGTCACCGATTTAAAATCGACCGAAAGCCGCACCTGCACTACGAAAAAGTTATCGCCGCCGCCTTTTTCAAACGATTCGATGGTGCCCAGCATAATCCCTTCGGGAAAGATCGACGAGAAACCGCTGGTGACAATGGTATCGCCTTTGGCCAGCGGAACGTGAAACGGAATCTCATTCAACTGGGCAAAACGGTAATCCCGTCCATCCCAGGAGAGCGAACCGAAATAGTCATTCTTTTTAAGCTTGGCCGAAATGTTCCAGCGCGGGTTGAGCAGCGAAATGCCGGTTGAAAACGACTCCGAAACGTTGGTAATCACTCCCACAACACCGCTGGCCGAAATTACCCCCTGGTCGGGTTTGATCCCGTCTTTCCGTCCCTTGTTCAGGGTGATAAAATTGTGTTGCCGGTTTACCGAATTGCTGATCAGCCGGGCCGAAACAAAGGAGAAAGAGTATCCTCCGTCTGGTTGCCGCTGGATCATATTTTCAGGAAGCTGCACCGTCCCCGGCTGCTGGGCCAGCAGCCCCTTCAGCCGGGCATTTTCGGCAGCCAGCTCCTGGTTCACCCGCGGCAGGCTGAAATAGTTGGTAACCTTGCTGTAGGCGTTGTAAATATTTCCGGTGATGCGGTTGGAAGAGTTCAGGTAAACCGACCGCTGATAGTTGTTGTAATTAAACACCAACACCAGTGACAACACCTCCAGTAAAATGAAAAGGATGAAAACATGGTGCCGCAGTAAAAACCTGAACAGACTACTCATCGTCCCAAAAACCTGATTCCGTTAACGAATCAGGAATGAAAATTTATCGACATTTTTAAGTGCAATTCCGGTACCGCGAACCACCGCGCGGAGCGGATCTTCAGCCACATGGAACGGAATCCCGATCTTGTCGGTGAGCCGTTTGTCGAAGCCGCGCAACAAGGCGCCGCCACCGGCCAGCCAGATCCCTTTGTTCACAATATCGGCATACAGCTCGGGAGGCGTCTGTTCCAGCGCACTCAAAATGGCCGTGTCAATTTTCGACAGGGTCTTTTCAAGGCAGTGGGCAATCTCCTTGTACGACACCGGAACTTCGAGCGGCAGGGCGGTCATCTGGTTGGGGCCCTGCACCACAAACTCCTTGGGCGGATTTTCCAGAACCGGCAAAGCCGAACCCACCTGGATTTTAATCTCCTCGGCGGTACGTTCGCCAATTTTGATATTGTGCTGGTGCCGCATGTATTCCATGATGTCGGCGGTGAGATCGTCGCCGGCAATCCGAATCGACTTGTTGGTAACGATACCTCCGAGCGAAATGACAGCAATTTCGGTGGTTCCGCCCCCGATGTCAACCACCATGTTGCCTTCGGGCGCTTCCACATCGAGGCCAATCCCGATAGCGGCAGCCAAGGGTTCGTAGATCATGTACACCTCGCGGCCGCCGGCATGTTCCGACGAGTCGCGCACGGCACGCACTTCCACTTCGGTACTTCCCGAAGGGATACAAACCACCATCTTAAGCGCCGGAGAAAACAACCTCGACTTGGGATTGATCATTTTTATCATTCCCCGAATCATCTGTTCTGCCGCGTTAAAATCGGCAATCACCCCGTCCCGCAATGGCCTGATCGTTTTTAGGTTGGAATGTGTTTTGCCCTGCATCTGGCGGGCTTTTTCGCCAATGGCAACCAACTTTTCCGTTTTCAGGTCAATGGCCACGATCGAGGGTTCATCCACCACAATCTTGTCGTTGTGAATAATGATGGTGTTGGCTGTTCCCAGGTCAATGGCAATCTCTTGTGTGAGAAATGAAAATAATCCCATTTGTTATCGAATATTTTTAGTTTATCAGTGAACTATCAATGACGGAAATGGCGTCGTCCGGTAAACAGCATGGCGATGCCAAATTCGTTGCAGGCATCGATCACCTCTTCGTCGCGGATGCTTCCACCGGGTTCAACGATGTACTTCACCCCGAAAGCCTGAGCCGCCTCCACACTGTCGCGGAACGGGAAGAAAGCATCGGAAATCAGTACCGAATCTTCCATTTTCAAGCCCTCTTTCAGGTTGAAACGCGGAATGGTGAGCTGGCGCAGACTGTCGAGGCGGTTGGGTTGCCCCATGCCGGCGCCGGTGAGCCAGAACGACCCGTCGGTATTTTCGGTGACCAGCGCAATGGCGTTGCTCTTCAAATGTTTGCACGCCACCACCCCAAAACGGGCCAGGTTCATCTTATTTTGATCGAAAACCACTTTGGTTACATTGGTAAAGGTTACATCGCCGCCTTCATCTTCGTCCTGCACCAGCAGGCCGCCACTTACCGACCGGAATATTTTTTCGCCGGAAATTTCGGGGCGGACCGGAGTAACCAGCAAACGCAGGTTTTTCTTCTTTCCGAAGATTTCAAGCGCCTCACTGGTAAAATCAGGAGCGATGATAATTTCCACAAATTTTTTGTCGAACCAGGCTGCAATCTCTCCGGTAACCGGCGAAGTAAAGCAGATAATTCCGCCGAAAGCCGAAATCGGGTCGCCGGCCCAGGCCAGTTCGAGCGATTGCAAAGTATTGCCGGTTACAGCCAGTCCGCACGGATTAAGGTGCTTCACAACGGCGACAGCCACCTTTTCGGACAGGTGGGTAACCGAATGATAAGCGTCGCTGGCAGCTTTCCAGGCTGCGTCGGCATCGAGCAGGTTGTTGTACGACAACTCTTTGCCCTGCAGTACCCGGGCATTGGCCAGCGCCACATCGGCTGCAGTATTGTTAAACTTGAAGAAAGTCGCCGACTGGTGCGGGTTTTCGCCATAACGGAGTACCTGTCCGTCGTTAAGGCTCAACCGGCGCTGGGCCTGGTTATCGCCATTGAAATAGCTAAAAATCGCCGCATCGTAGTGCGAAGAAACGCCAAACGCGCGGGTGGCAAACCAGCGGCGGTCGTCGAGCGAAGTTTCGCCGTTTTTCGATTCCAGTAACTCAAACAAAGGCTGGTATTCCTCTTTTGAGGCAACGATCACCACATCGCTGAAATTTTTGGCGGCTGCCCGGATAAGGGAAATCCCGCCAATATCAATCTTTTCGATGATCTCCTGCGGAGCGGCGCCCGAAGCGACTGTCGCTTCAAACGGATAGAGATCTACAATCACCAGGTCAATCTCCGGAATTTCATACTCGTGCAGCTGTTCCCGATCGCCGGCATTTTCGCGACGGGCCAAAATTCCGCCAAAAACTTTGGGATGCAGCGTCTTAACCCTTCCTCCCAGGATAGAGGGATAACCGGTCAGCCCCTCCACCGGTTCAACCGGAACCTGCAGCGACTCGATAAAGGATTGGGTGCCGCCGGTGCTGAAAATCCGGATATTTAATTCATGCAACTTTAAAATAATGGCATCCAGGTTTTCTTTGTGGTAAACAGAAACCAGCGCCGTCTTAATTTTTTTATTCTCAGACATTTAATAACTCTTTCCGATTTGGTTGCAAAGATAGAAAAAACACCTCACAAAATCTTAATAAACATAGGCATTCCCGGCAATCGTAATGAAAATATCAGTTTCTGAAAAAAATTCAGCCGGTTTGTAATCCTCCCAAAAATACAACACTAATTGGTTGACAGATGCTGTTAAAACGGGGAAAAATGAATTTTATGACGTCGCCCGCCAAATTCTGTCAACATTGTTTACCTTTAACCTGCTAATTGAAAATGCATGTTGCTGACCCGTCTGATATTCGAGAGCTTCGGCTTTGCCTACAACTCACTAAAGGTTAACAAATTAAGGACCTTATTGTCGTTACTGGGCATTACCATTGGTATTTTTGCCATTATCTCGGTATTTACGGTGATCGATTCGCTGGAACGTTACATCCGCGAAAGCCTGAATGCCCTGGGCAGCAACATGGTGTACATCCAGAAGTGGCCCTGGGCCCCGCCCGAAGGCGAAACCGAATATCCGTGGTGGAAATACATGAACCGTCCGGTAACCGATCTCGATGAAACCAGCGAACTTTTGCGGCGTTCCAAACTCACAGGCGAAGGTGTGTTTTTTTTCGGTTTCCAGCGAACCATTCAGTACGAGAACAACACCGCCGAAAACACGGAGATCCTGGCAACCTCATTCGAGTTGCTCGAGGTGTGGAACCTGAAGATTGAACAGGGTCGTTATTTTTCCGAATCCGAAATGTCTTCGGGGGCACCCGTGGCGCTGATCGGCAGCGAACTGGCTTCCCAGTTGTTCCCCTCCGTAAATCCCGTCGGCAAGAGTTTCAAAGTGCAGGGGCATCGCCTTTTAGTGATTGGCGTGTATGAAAAGACCGGGCAGGACATGTTCGGCACCAGCATGGACAAACGGGTACACCTGCCGGTAAATTACGCCTTTTCGATGGTTGACGTACGCAACCGCGACTACGGCCAGACCATTTGTGTGAAGTCAAAACCCAATACCGACCCGGCAGAATTTACGGCCGAACTGCAGAGCATCATGCGGGGAATCCGCAGGCTGAAACCCATGGAAGAGAACAATTTTGCCCTGAATGAAGTGAGCCTGATCTCGACCCGGTTCGACGCCTTTTTCAAGGTATTCAACATGGCTGGCTGGATTATCGGCGGATTTTCAATCCTGGTTGGCGGCTTTGGCATCGCCAACATCATGTTCGTATCGGTCAAAGAGCGCACCCGCATTATCGGAATCCAAAAGTCGCTCGGCGCCAAACGCTTTTTTATCCTGCTTGAATTCATTTTCGAATCGATCGTTTTGTCGGTGATCGGCGGCGCCATCGGGCTGCTCCTGATTTTTGCCGGGACCCTGATCTTCAGCTACCTCTCGGAGATGACAATCGCCCTGACCTCGGCCAATATTGTACTGGGACTGCTGATTTCAACCGTGATCGGCTTTCTGGCCGGGTTACTTCCGGCGCGGTCGGCTGCCCGCCTCGACCCGGTAACCGCAATCAACGCCTTGTGAGGGCAGCGCCAACACCCCCCTGCTGTTTTCAAAAAATATTGAAAAACATTTTCCCGACCAGCAAATAGACGGAAAGTCCCAGAATATCGTTCATCGTGGTGATAAACGGACCGGTAGCCAGGGCCGGATCTATTTTCAGCTTGCTGAGCAGCAGGGGCATCAGCGTGCCAAAAAACGAAGCCAGCATAATGATAATAAATAAGGAAAGTGAAACAGCACAGGTAAGTGGAATATCACCGCTCACAAAATAGTTGTAGGTAAAAAGCAACGTGGCAAAAACCGAAGCGGTAATCATCCCCACCGACAGCTCTTTCAGCAACTTTTGTCCGATCGACTCAAAATCACGAACCCCGCTGGCGATACTTTGCACAACGATGGAAGAGGACTGCACCCCGACATTACCGGCCGTAGCAGCAATCAGGGGAATAAAAAAAGCCAGGGCCGGCACTACTTTAAAAGCTTCCTCGTTGGCTCCGAGCACTTTCGACCCCATGATTCCCCCGACCAGTCCCACAAAAAGCCAGGGCAAACGGGCACGGGTAAGCTGCCACACTTTGTCGCCCGAGTCCACATCTCCCACAATCCCCGACACCATCTGGTAGTCTTTTCCGGCCTCTTCCCGAATAACGTCCATCACGTCGTCAAAGGTGATGCGTCCTTTCAGCCGTCCAATCTCATCCACTACCGGAATGGCCACCAAGTCATATTTCCCCATGATCTGGGCTACCTCTTCCTGCGGAGTTTCGGTGGTGACACTCTTTACCTCGGCGTCATAAATACAGGAAATCACCGTGTTGGTCTTGTTCAGGATCAGTTTTT
>JARKOX010000028.1 GCA_029975525.1 Prolixibacteraceae bacterium
ACCGATTTGCGAATTTTCTCGATGTAAGCATCCTCTTCCTCGCGGGTACATTTCTTCCGGAGCGACTTTTCGGCCAAGCCCTGGCGAACAGCATCGACAAATGTGGTTTTGTAGTGCTTCCATTGCAGCTCGCCGCGCTCGAGGCGTTTGATGAACGAATAGAAAACCGACCCTTTGCCTCGGTGTGTCGAGATGATCCGGATGGGGTAGCCCCAAACCAGGGCGGCGGGAGAAGCGGCCTCCCAGACCTCCATTTCGTTGTCGCGGCGGGCGAACTCGTCGAGTACGATTTTACCTCCCTTTCCGTGAAGCTGGTTTGGAGAACTGGAGAGGCCGGTAATTTTTTTGCCGTTTTTGAAATTGAGGACAAAGGTGAGCGCATCGCTGTCGTCGATTAGTTTTCCTTCGTTCATTTCGAATACGGCGTTGAGTGCTTTTGCGTATTTTTTGCAATAGTCGATGTACTCGCGGGCGTTGGTTTCGTTGTTTGATGAAAACCACACGTTGTACAGCCCAAGGATGCCTGCGTCGCGCACATCCTCGAAAGCCTGCACGAATGTCAACCCGATCCTCCGGCTCTTTTCGTAGAGTTTGATCTGCGACTCGTCCTCTAACCAGGCTACCTGGTAGGGCATAAAACCAAATTTCGAGTAGTCGATTTTTGACATAATTCAAAAATTTACGAACCAATGTCATCTGTTAATTCCACTCCAAATGTCTGTTTGAAAATTTCAGCTGCATTTTTCTGCGATTTTTCCGCGACTTTGCTTTCGGCATCGTTTGCAGCTTCATCTGCTGAAATTGCTTTTTCATAATCCCGCATCCGGATCATCGAAGCGGCAATTTTGGTGAAACTATTGAGGAGGTCGCGCGAAGGCATCTGGTCAGACTGAAGCTGCTCTTTGATTTTTTGCGCCAGGAGGGTGGCAATTTCGCGGGCATCGTCGTGTAGCGACTCCTGGAACTCCCTGAACTTTTTTCGCTTTGCGTCCCAGTTCCCCGCACCCGCCCAATTACGGACCGTGCGCTCGGAAAGGCTCAGCTCGGCGGCGATGGCCTCGAAAGTCATCATATCCTCGACATACATGCGCTGCGCCGTATCGTTGAGCAGTACCTTTTTCATTTTAACGGAGTTTACGTTCCAGGGCGGTAATCTCCCTGCTGACCTCTTCGATTTCGCGTTTCAGCCGTGCAATGTTATCGACAGCCAGCTTGGCCTTTGACACATCGATATCTATAAAATCGAGGTAGGGCGATAACTCTTCACGCACTTGGGTGACAAACATTTCACCTTCGAGGATCTTCGATTCCCGGTCGCGTTTCAGACCGTTAATTTTTGCTTCGAGGAGTACTCTTTCTCGTTCTAATGACATAGGTTTCAATAATAAAGGTTAGCTTTTGAATTTCAGTAACGAGATTGGTGATTGACGCTTGCATCTCTTTCATACTTTGATCTTTCTTTTCGATCGTATCACGCCAGCTCGCAATCTCCTGCCGGTGGTTCTTTTCCGACACAATCCATACATACATCACGGCAACCGCTACCGGTACGCCATTGATCAGGTTCAGCAGGGCTTCTTCCATAAAAATTAAATCTAAAGTTTCAGCAAAGTACGGCTGTAGCAGGGTAATCTCTTTCTGACAGAGGTCATTAAATTAATAATGGTATGCGGGTGCAACTTTGACAAAAAAACAACAAAAACCAGATGCCTATGCCAATACGATTATTCACAAGCGGCACCCACAAAAGCGTTAACGGGACGCTGTCGTTCAGCAACGAAGATGTTGACCGCATCCTCTCCGGCACGCAGGCCGCCGATATGCAGAAGATCCCGTTTGTGTTGGGACACCCGAAAAATAACCTTCCTATTGTTGGCTGGCTGAAAAAGTCGGCTATCAAAAAGTACACTGAAGGCGAAAAAATTAGCCTTGGCTTTGAGCGCGAAGATGCCGAACTGAGCGATGAAAGCCTGAAAGTTATCCGCGACCTGGGATCGAACAAAATCAGCGTCAGGTTAGAGAATGGCGCGATCCGGCATATCGGACTGGTAACCAAGGCCGCCGTGGAGGAAAACAACGCCCAGAACTTCTCCCAGGCCGAACTGAGCGGCATTTTCCACACCCAGGAGGACATCCTGGAAAAGCAACCATTCGATTTTTCACAGCTTTTAAAAGAGTTAAAAACAATTTTTAAACCCAATTCAAATATGGCAGAAACGAAAGAGTCCCAGCCGCAGGCAGTTGACCTGAATGCGCTGGTAGAACAGAACAAGAAGTTGACCGAACAGGTAAACACCCTCACCGGGTTGGTAACCGAAATGGTTGGCAAAGCAAAAGCCACCGCCGACTTTTCGGCGGCTGAGTACAAGAACCTCACGGCGGCACAAAAAGAGACCGCCGCTACGATCTGCGCAGACCTTGGCGCAGAGAAAATCACCGCCCTGAAGGGCCTTCTGAAAGAGCTGGCTAAGCCGGCTGTTGTGGTAAAAAACGGCAGCGTTGCCAAAGACCTCGGCGCCCCGGCGAAAGAAAGCCGCACGGCTGAAGAAATTGTGCGCGAACAGTTAAACAACTTAAATGCTTAGGTTATGAAGTTTGCACAAATAGCCGGATCGGCACAAAATACCGCGATAGCGGTTCCGATCATAACCAGCCGCAGCCCGTTGCTCAACGACTGGATTGAGTTCTTCACCAAGCCGGGAACGGCTGCAACCGTAAGAACTGAAGGCCTTAGTACCGACATTGCCGCTAAAACCAGGCAGCTTGAACAAGGCTACCAGGCAGCAACTGTACGTCCGCAGACTACCACCATCGGGCGTAAGTTCATGGGTGGAGAAATTCAGATTGATATGGCTTACGAAAAAATGGGCTACGATATTGGTTCAGAATTTCTGACTCAGTTGAAACGTCACATGATCGATTTCCCGACCATCTTCCATTATCTGTTGATCAAAGGCAATCCGGATGTGGATGCCAAACAGTTTGCAGGGTTGGAAATCCTGACCCCGGCAACCCAAAAGATTACTGCCGGAGCCAACGGCTTGGAACTGCTGTACGGAAGCGACAACGCCGCTAAGAAAAGCCAGCAGACTTTCCTGGAGAAAATCAACCTGTTGATTGAACGTTGTAAAGGCACCAGCAAGGTGTTGATTATGAACGACCGGGTGAAGGCTTACTTTAACACGGTGGCCCAGGGGGCAATTCAGCAGACGGTGAACAGCTTTGGCGTTCCGATTGATCGCTACAACAACACCCCGATGATTAACCTGGGCGATGTGCAAACTGCGCCAAGGGTTTATTCTCCAATTCTTCAGTTCAACGAAACGGTAGGCACGGCTGAAAACTGTTCGTCGATCTACTGCGTGAATTTCGCTGAGGAAGATGGCATGAGCTTTATGACCACATCAGGTGGTTTCGAAGTGTACGACATGCGGAAGGTTGATAACTGGATTAAAGCCCAGTATGAGTTGATTGCCGACAGTACGCTTATCCGAAGTAATGCGCTGGCAAAACTGGAAGGGTTAAAATTTGGTAACGAAAATCCTGCATAGTATGAAACGACTGCTTATTTTATCATTATTCGCGATGTTCGCGTTTGCCAGCGCTTTCGCAACATCGAAAACTTACACGCTTAAGAAGACCCTTTCCGACGGCGAAGGCTCCAGTTCCTATTCGTACTACCAGTTTCCGGTATCGTCGTTTGTTAATGACACCATCGCTTATGGCGACACGGTGACGTTTAACCTGTACATCGATTACAATAAACATGTGCCGGTTGCCCCGGTGCTGTACATGCTGTTCAGTGAAGCCGGCACAACCGATTCGATGAAGGTGACGAACGTAATTAACTACAGCCAGTCGGCAGCATTGGCCAATGATAACCTGGGCGGTCTTGAATCTTACTACTATAAGACGTTCAAGACCACGGTTAATATAATTGATTTTGCTTCTGCAGCCTACTACCCATTGCTGGCCGCCGATTCGATAACGAGCGCTGGTCTTGCATACCCAAGCTTTTCGCTAACGAGAAGCGTAAAGTACTCGGTAACCGTCATTCCTCTTAAGCCGGATGCAGCAGTGAAAGTAAAAGACTTCAGAATTAAGCTTTACCTGCAACCAGCACAATTTAAGTAATGTCTGCAAAAACCATCATAGAGAGATATGTCAGACGGGGAAGTTGTCCCGATGTCCCGAAGGAGGAGCTGCGTCGGCATCTGGCCGGCGTAGCCTCCAGGGACCAGCTGAAAATTACTGACAGGGAACTCGATGAAGTGGTTTTTTCCATTACGGGCGAAAAGCCCAAAAGGGGCCGGAATTCGCGACGCCGGTCAAAAACAGGGGAACATACCACCCCGGATGATTTGAAAGCGTTTGAAAGCGTTTGAAAGGGTTTTGGAAGGGGTTTATCCTGACAGTAATAAATCGCAGCATGAAATACATCACAAAAGAACAGCTGGACGCATTTTTGAATGACCGAAGCCTGAAAGCGCTGGCCGGCACCGGAGGCGCGCTTGACGACGAATTACTCAACAAGGTAAACAACATGGCCGTCGCCCGAATCAATGGTTACCTCCGTGGCGTTTATGACCTGCCCCTGGCCGAGCCTGTCGATGGCCAGCTGTTTACCATGTGCGGAAACCTGATGCGGTATTATCTGTACGAACGTCGCGATGCCGCTTCAATACCCGACAAGATACTGAAGCTATACGAACTGACCCTGCGGGACCTGGAGAAGATACAAAACCGGATCATTGTCCTCGAGGTGGCCATTCCCGGCACCGGGGAGACCCAGCCGGCAGAGCTTAACTCTATCCGGATCAATACTCCCTCGCAAAAATTTCCACCACATTTTACGGGATTCGACGGATTATGATAGAAAAATTGATCAAACAGCTCATTGAAGATGAAGGTTTAAAACTTAAACCCTACACCTGCCCGGCCGGCCGGTTGACCATTGGCGTTGGCCGTAACCTGGAAGAGAATGGCCTGCGGGCTACTGAAATCATCTATTTGATACAGACCAATCCGGGTCGTTCGGCCCGTTTTGGCGACATATCGGCAATTGACAAAAGTATCCTGGCTGTCCGGCTTTGTAAAGACTTTGAAAAACACGGCATCAACGCCATCGAAGCGGTCTACCTCCTGCGCAACGACGTAGAGCGGGTGCTGGCCGAGCTGGAAAGAGCCCTGCCCTGGTATACCCAGGCGCCCGAGCCTATTCAAATTGTACTGGCCAACATGGCTTTCAACCTTGGCCTCGGCGGCCTGCTTGGTTTTAAGACCACGCTCGAACTGCTGAAAACAGGGCAATATACCGCTGCGGCCGACAATATGCTGAAAAGCCGCTGGGCGCGACAGGTAGGACGTCGCGCACGCCGCCTGGCCGACATGGTACGAACTGTAAACCACTAATTTTTTTGATATGAAAAACAGAATTTTTGCTTTAATCTGGGGGCTTTTGATCATCCTGGTTGCCCCGGCGCTGATTGCATCTTGTGATCAAAAGGCTGAAAAAAAGGATCAGACAGAAATGGTTGCCCCGGCAGCACAGACGCAGGAGCTTGCCTTTGTGTATTCTCAGGCGCCGGTTATTACGACTGTACAGGGCGATATCCCGGCGCCGGCCGGAGAGGCGCCTTTGGATGCCGAAAATCCGCTGTGGCTACTGATATCGGGAGTGGCAAATGTGCTGCTACTGGTGATAACTACCTTCTTTGGGAAGTATTGGAAAAGGGCACGCGATGTACTGAATGCAATCAACGTCGGCCTTCAGGATAATACTCTTACGAAGAATGAGATCCGCACAATTGTACAGGCCTGGAAAGAATAACATGAAACCGTTCATCATTGCCATTTTAGTGACTTTTACCATCACCGGCGCGGGCTGCAAATTGTTGCGGCCCGGTGCCGGCCGGCAAACAACCGTAACCATCCGCGAAATGGTGCGCGATACTGCCGTGGTCATTGCCGCCGACACGGCTTCAGTGATGGCGCTTTTTGAGTGCGACAGCCTCAACCAGGTTGTAATGCGTGCCCTCGAAATCGAAAGGGGACGGAAGATTACGCCGCTGGTCGAATTCCGCGACAAAATTCTCAGGGTAACCCTGCCTGTTGACTCCGAGGCTGTGTATTTCACCCTGCGCAGCCGGTTCGAACAGCGCACCGACACGATTTACATCGGCCTTCCGGCACCCGGAAAACAGCCCGGCACATCAAAGCTTACCTGGCTGATCCGGCTGCTGGCTGCCCTGGTCATACTTCCGGTAGTTTTAAAATTAATCAGCCTGTTTAAAAAGAGATGACGCCTGAAAACCTCGAAAACCTGTTAGTTGCCGAAATCAACGCGCTGGGTCTGCCGGTACGGGCATATCCCCAGGAGCCGGGGAACTATTTTCCGGAACACGATCCCGGGGAGGTGCTTATCAGGTACGAGGGGCGCAAACCGATCGGGCGCGATTTAACAGGCATGAACAGCAGGGTTAAGTTCTTTATCGAAATCGTAGTTGTAACACGGCAGGTTCGCGGCGCCGGCGGAGCTTACGATACCCTGCAGCAGATTTACGACCGCCTGGAGGGACGCACCCTCGACGGGATGGCCGGACAGCTCACCCTTGATGCCGAAAGCTTTCTGGATGAAAAAGACGGTTTGTGGCAATTCGGGCAAAAGTGGAGCGTAGAGGGTAATGAATATCAACACTATTTTGATGACTACGAGAAACATCACCTTGGGGATACGTAACACGGTGGCCTCAATTCGTCAATGTATCCGGATTATCCTGGAGACCTCGAAGGGAGAGGTGCCCTTTCGGCCCAACTTCGGCCTTAGCCCCGAGCTGTTGCTGGATGGCCAGGCCAACGATGTGGATATTGCCTATGCGGTGATCGACCAGCTGACAAGGTATGAACGCCGGATCAGGGTGAGTAAAGTAACCGTGGAGCCTGTTGCCACCAGTCAGAAACTCGTTACCATCCACTATACTATCATTGCATTGAAACAGAAAGACATTTTAACACTTGAATTATAATGGCTTATTTACATGGAATAGAAATTAAGGAAACGCCCCGGCCGGTAGTTCTGGCAGTGGGCGATACTGCCATTATCGGCCTGGTAGGCATTGCCCCCCGGGGTAAAGTAAACGAACCGGTGCTGGTAACGAGCCTGGCTCAGGCGCGGGCCGATTTTGGGGAAGATATTGGCGGTTTTACGATTCCCGCTGCACTCGAGGTAATTTTTAGCCGCGTCAGTGCGAAGGTGATCGTAGTCAATGTGCTTGACAACGAAGATGCCGAAGCCCTGATGGATTCGGATAAAATGACCCTCGCGGCGGGGTATTGGGCTACCGGCATTGGCAAAGCTACCCTGCCCGAAACGGCAGAATACTCCGGCGAAATAAGTGCCGGGCTGGAACAGCTCCTGCATACCGAGGACCTGATTGGCATGAAACCAAACATCATTATCGCCCCGGGCTACAGTCAGCTGGATGCGGTGCTGCCAAAAATGGCCAGTGTGGCTACGCTGCTGAATGGCCTTGCGGTAGTCGATGTGGCTGCCGACTCGGTAACCGCCGCCCTTGCGGCGCGTGCTTCGGGCGCTTACGCTATCTCGAGCGCGTCGGTGGTTTTGTGCTATCCGCGCGCTATTCGTTACAATTCGCACGAGGAGGAGAAACAGCCTTGTGCGCTGTCGGTATTTTGGGCAGCCGCAAAAGCCAGCCGCGACGCTGAAATGGGCTACTGGTACTCGCCGTCTAATAGCGAATTTACCAGCATCCTGTCAGCCGAAGTGGCGGTACGCAGCAGCCTGACCGATCCGGCAGCCGACACCAACCTGCTTAATGCACAGGGTATCGTGACCCTTTTCCGGCGCGCCGGATCGGGTTACCGCATCTGGGGAAACTGGACAGCCGCTTTCCCGACCGAAAAAACTCCCGACGTGATGATCGCCCCCCGGGCTGTGCGCATGGCCATCCGCGAGGCCCTGATCGACGCAGCGATCAACTACCTGGACAAAACAAACATCACCCGCATTGGTATCGACATGATATTAAACGACGTGAATGCTTTTATCCGCAACATGGTAGGTAACGGTATCCTGAATCCAGGTTCAGAATGCGCCTTTGACGGCAACAAAAACACAGCGACCGAAATTGCCCAGGGCCACCTGACCTTTACGCTTACCGAAGTGTTTGCCCCGAGCCTGGACAAACTGACCTTTGAGGAAGTGATCGATCTTGAAGCATTAACCTTTTAACCTTGCAGAGCTATGTTGAACAGTATTTTTAACGCAAATGCCTACCGTGACGGAAATACCCTGATCGGAAAGATCGAGCAGCTTGACCTGCCCAACATCAAGTTTAAAACCGAAGATATCGCCGCACTGGGATTGTTCTCAACGATCGAAGTGCCCGTTGGACTTGAAAAGATGGAAGCGAAAATTAAATGGAACGCCATTTACGACGAGGACTGGAAAGCTGCCAGCCCTGTCAGCAAATCGACTGTTGTGGTAAAAAGCAACATGACCAAACATGGCGCTGACGGCCGCACTGCACAGGTACAGGTTACCGCAACGATCCGCGGCGTTTACAAGGAACTTCCCTCTGGCAACCTGAAAGCAAATGCAAAATTCGACGGCGCCGAGCACCTGCTCACCGTGAACTATTACAAGCTGGAGGTAGCCGGCGCAAAGATTTATGAAGTGGATATTTTCAATAATATCCTTTATGTAGGTCAAACTGATATTCTCGAATCCTTCAGAAGCAACCAGTAATGGCAACACTTCCGGAGAATAACGCGACCTGCAGCTGGGACGAAGGGATTTACCAGCTCGAAGCAACCGATCCGGTCGAAGGCGGCGCCAGCGGCGTTGCAAACCGGCAGGCGCGGGAGCTGGCCCTTCGTACCCGTAATCTGCACAACCGGCTTGAGGAAACAGAATCGAAGCTGGAAGACGTTGAAACGGGAGAAACAGCTGTGTCGACCGTGCGTGGCGGGGTTAGCGAAGAGTATAATACGCTGCTGAAGCTGCGCAACTGGGTTAACCAGCAACTGCAGGCGCTTGGTGGCGGCGAAGAGCTGACCGGCGCTGCGGTGCGCGACCTGCTACAAACCCTTGCCGGGGATGCCCGCCTCGACGCCGCATACATTAAAAACCTGCCCGACGCAGTCGGCGGCGAAGAGCAGACCGGCGTTGCGGTGCGCAACCTGCTGCATACCCTTACCGTGGATGCCCGTCTCGACGCGACGTACATTAAAAACATTGCAACACAGATCACCGCTTTTGTCGTGCGCGACCTGTTGCAAACCCTTACCGGAAATGCCCGCCTCGACGCGGCGTATGTCAAAAACATACAGGCTCAGCTCGATGTGGTGAGGTCAATTGGATGGGCTGCCGGTTATTCGACTAAAGACAACAAGCCGTGTCGAAGTATTCATTGGGAACATACAACTCCGGCTGGTAGTTCGCCTATTCTTGAAGTAGAGCATAGCAGCCTGGCCGACGCCAGCAGCACATTCGCCAACCGGGTGGTATCTCAACTGCTTTTTAATAAAAAGATTGCTGAAATAGAATCGCGCCTCACCGCGCTCGGAGGATAAAAAAACATTAAAGTTATGGCTGAAAAAATTAACATGACACCCAAGCAGTCGGGCGACCAGCTGACGGCTGCCGAGTTTAACACGATCGTTGGAAAAATCGATGCCGCAATCGAAGAAGTGAATGGCCATGCGGCCAGCCTGGCTGAAGCGCAGCAGGCGCTGGGCGGCCTGGCAGATGATCTGGATTCAGAATCCCAGGCGCGTCAGCAGGCCGATTCCGGTAAAGTTGACAAACAGGAGGGCCTTGGGCTTTCGGAAAATAGTTTCACCACCCACGAAAAAACGAAGCTGGCGGCCATCGATCATCAGGTTTCACACCTGGTAACCTGGGCTGGCGGCGGTGAAAAACCGGTAATTGATGCCGACAAACTGATTGGCGAACTGGTGGAAGGGAAAACCCACCTGGTGACAACAATTACCTTTACGGACAACAGCACGGTGGCGATTGTAAAAGTTACAGGCGATAATGTAGTCACTTTTAATCCACCACTATTTAATGAGGATGATTTTATTGACGAAGTTATTGTCAATGATGATTTGTCGGTTTTTCTTTTTGGTTACTTAACTACCGGGTTATTGATCAGGCTCAATCCGGACGGGTCTGAAGATGATATATTTAGGAATAATTTGCCACCATTTTTTAAGGATATTGATAATTATTTTGATGCCTGTGTCAGAAAAGGGGTTGACGGTTCACTCTACGTATTCAATATTTCCGATTCCGCAACTATTTTCAAACTTAATGCCGACGGCACAGAAAACACTTCATTCCGGGATAACCTTCCTGATTTTGAAAACACGGTCATCAATTGTAGTCGAATCAATACAGATGGCACATTGTTAATGGGCATCTCCGGCGCCAGCAATCAGAAAAACATTCGAAAACTTAATGCCGACGGCACAGAAAACACTGCTTTTCTGGCCAATGTGCCATCCGAAATATCTGGAGCAGGACAAGTAAATATCATCGCTAAAATGTATGATGACGGTTCAATTTTAATTGCCGGAACATTTGCCGGGTATTTAAAAAAACTTAATGCAGATGGTACGGAGAATCTCGCTTTTACGGCAAATTTGCCAACTTTTGACAATAATCCGATTTCTGTAGAAGTTGATCCAGACGGGTGTATTTTTTTGTGGGGAAATTTTACCGGGTATTTAAAAAAACTTAATGCAGATGGCACTGAAGATACTGTGTTTGCGGCCAACCTGCCTGGACTTGGCAATGGAGCGATAACCTCGCTTGTTTTTTTTGACAACACTATCTTGATTTGCGGCGATTTCCCAGGCTATTTAAAGAGGCTCAATCCGGACGGCACAGAAAATACCTCTTTTACGGCAAATTTGCCCATAATTGACAATTTCATAGAAAGTATATATATTACTTCTACAAATGAAATTTTGTTGTTTATTTCTCTGGGCGGCGTTTTAAGGAAGCTTAATGCCGACGGCACAGAAAATACCACTTTTACCTCCAATTTGTCGATTCTTGACGGCGATATTCAGCTTGTCAAAGTAAACTCAAATGAAATTTTTCTTGCAGGTGGCTTCCCGGGTCGTCTTAAAAAGATTAATCTCGACGGGTCTGAAGCTGTGTATGAAGATTATGTGCTAATGTTCATCCGGTCTGCAATTAATGGCCAGCCCGGCGACCTGTTTGTAATTTCTCCGGCCGGAACGATTGCCAGGCTTGCCGCGCCTGCCAGCCCAGCCACCCTTAGACATTCCGGTGTAGCCGGTTCATTACCCTTTTGGGACTTAGCACAATAAAAAAAACATTGATGTATGAAAATCACAGTCAAAAAACAGGAGAACCCGTTACGGTTCGAAAACATTGAAGCGCGCGAAGCGCTGGTTGAAGACATGCTGGCTGCACAACGCATCAGCGGCGAAAGCGAAGGCATCGGTTTCAATATGGCCCTGACGGCCGAAATCTGCCTGTTCGACGGGAAAAAGCTGACGTATGAGGATGTGCGCAAAATCACGGCCAGCGATTTTTTATCGCTTCAGCTCGAGTTGGCCGATCAGGGTGCCCTGGGCTCAAAAGAGCTGTTATCTTACTTACAAGAGAAGCTCACATCGGCTACGAAGCAGTAATGAAAATGACTATCCACGAGATGAACGGCTGGCTGGAGGAACTGGGTGCTTACATGAAAGAAGTTAACGCCGGGCGCAACGAGTAGCCCACAGACCTCCCAGCCGCCCGTAAGTGTACTTCCCAATCAGTCTGTGGTAGAGCACCAACACAAGGATGATGAGCGCCCAACTGGCAATATTAAAAAGCCACGGTGACGCGCCTTCGAGGTAAGACAAAAAATCGAGTATTGCAACCATAACCGGTAATTCTTATCTAAAGATATGGAAAATATCAGCATAGCAATCCTTTTTAGCGCAATCAATAATGCCACGCCTGTTTTTAATAAAGTAAATTCGGGGGTTAAGGGTATTACCGACGGAATGTGGAAGGCAAACCAGATTGCCGAGCTATGGTCAAAGACAAGCGAAACAATGTCGCGAATCGCCCGTCCTGGTATCGAATTCGATTTTGGGTTAAAAGAGTTTAGTTCAATCACCGGCCTTGCAGGGCAGGAACTAACCGACCTGGGCAAGGTGGCCCGGCAGGTTGGAAAAGAGAGCGGCATTGGGGCTACGGCCTCGCTGAATGCGTTCAAAATACTGGCCAGCCAGTTGGATTTTGAAAAAATGGGCGTTGCCGGCCTTACCGAAATTCAGAAAATGGCCGTCGTATTGGGACAGGCCAATGCCGACCTGGGAATGGAGGGGGCCGCCAATGCGCTGGCCGGGACAATCAACCAGTTTGGGCTGGCCGCCACCGATGCCGAACGGGTTGCAAACGTACTGGCCGCCGGGTCGAAAGTAG
>JARKOX010000034.1 GCA_029975525.1 Prolixibacteraceae bacterium
GCATGCTGCTGGCTATTCCGGTTTACACCATTGTGCGCGTAATTGCCAAGGAGTTTTTTGATAACCTCAAACTGGTGCGGCGCATCACCCAAAACCTCGACGATATTCCGCCGTTGCCGTTCGAAGATAAAAGCCGGTAAATATTCCCAATTGGTTACTTCTGCCGGCACCGGTCGGCTGCTGCCGCTTTTGCAAACCGGCGTTTTTCCTGTCATGTTTTTTTTGCGATGTATCAGATGTCGTACATCATAAAAGTGATTTCGGGCGGTTGCGCGAATGATATTTCTCTTAAATTTATCTTCTGAAGAACAACGTCTTAACGGGTTGCTTTTTCATCGTTAAACCTAACCTCTTGCCATTCGGATATGCAGATAATCGGTATTGATTTGGGCGGGACGAAAGTTGCGGGTGCTCTTTTTGAGGAAGATGGCACGATCGTAAAGAAGCAGGTGCGCCTGCTCTCCGGCCAAACGGGGAAAGCGGTAGGACAACTGATCCTTTCCCTGATTCGCGACCTGGTTTCCGCAGCCGCTCCCAAGGGTGGTGCGGTCGGGGCGGTGGGCGTTTGCGTGCCGGGAATTGTCTGTTCCCAAACCGGCCGGGTGTGGGCCCCCAATATTCCGGGATGGGAAGATTATCCGCTGAAAAATGAGTTGGAGGACTTTCTGCAGGAGCCTTCCTGGAAGATCAGCCTCGAAAGCGACCGTACCTGCTACATTTTGGGGGAAGTGTGGAAAGGCGCCGCAGCGGGGTGCCGGGATGCGGTTTTTCTTTCGGTAGGCACCGGGATCGGGGCCGGGATTTTAACCGGCGGCCGGGTGCTGCACGGGGCAAACGACATTGCCGGGGCAACCGGCTGGATGGCGCTGCAGAGTCCTTTCGTTGCAGAATATCGTTCCTGTGGATGTTTCGAATATTACGCCTCGGGCGCCGGCATTCTGGCCCACGCCCGGCGACTGCTGGCAACCACCCCGGATTACACCGGATTTCTGAAAAACAGGATGCCCCAGGAGCTTACCACCCTGGATGTGTTTGAAGCCTTTGAAAAGAATGATGCGGTTGCCGTTCAGGTAATCGACAAAGCTGTTGAGATGTGGGGAATGGCCACGGCCAACCTGGTAAGCCTGCTGGATCCCGAGAAAATTATTTTCGGAGGAGGCGTGTTTGGGCCGGCGGTGCAACTGCTGGAGACCATCAGGCAGGAAGCGCAAAAATGGGCTCAGCCTGTCAGTATGCAGCGGGTAAAACTGGAGGCATCGCAGTTAAAAGGAGATGCCGGAATTTTTGGGGCCGCTTTTTCTGCCCTGCAACCTGAGCGATAAACCTAAACTGATAGAGATGAATAGCAACTTCTCCCGGAAATCTGTTTTTGCTGCCGCCTGCATTGGAATGGCATTTTTCGGAATCTCAGTGATTACGCTGGGATCGGTGTTGCCCTCGTTGTCTGCCAAATTTATGCTCGACGACCTGGGCAGTTCATCGGTGGTGACTTTTTTGCCGGCCGGCATTTTACTCGGCTCCCTGGTCTTCGTACCGGTGGTTGACCGCTTTGGGTATAAATATCTTCTCCTTTTCAGCTCGCTGGCTGCCTCGGCCGGCCTGGCGTGGCTCGCCTGCGCCGGAAGCCTGCTGCCGGTCAGGGGGGCGGTTTTCCTCACCGGTGTGGGGGGCGGAATTTTAAATGGCGGCACGAATGCCCTGGTTTCGGATATTTCGGGAGAGAACCGCAAGGCCAATCTGAGTCTGCTGGGCATCTTTTATGGTGTCGGCGCCCTCGGAATCCCGTCGGTGATGGGGGTTTTGTCGAAAAAATTTACGTTCGAAACCATTTTGCTGGCCACCGCACTTTTGATGCTGTTGCTGATGACCTCCTTCTTTGTTGTAAAATTTCCCTTGCCCAAACAGGCGCAGGGATTTCCGGCCACACAAGGGGTGAAGCTGTTAAAAGAGCCGGTACTCCTGCTGTTGAGCCTGGTGCTGTTTTTTCAAAGCGGACTGGAAGGCGTCAGCAGCAACTGGACCACGACCTACCTCGAAAATGCGGGCCTGGTGCCCAGGGAGCAGGCGCTGTTTGCCCTCACCTGCATGGTGCTGGGGCTGACCGTTACCCGGCTCATCCTCGGCTTCCTGCTGAAAAAGATGAGCGCCTCCGGGGTGCTGGCCGTCGGATTGGGGGTCGCCCTGGGCGGAGTGCTCCTCCTGATGGTTTCTCCGTTTTATTACGGGGGGATGACCTTGCTGGGCGTGGGGTTGGCGGCAACTTTCCCGGTAGTGCTCGGCTACATTGGCACTGTTTACGCCAACCTGTCGGGGACTGCCTTCGGAATAGCCCTTTTTATTGCCCTCATCGGAAACATCGTCCTCAATTTTCTGATGGGGGTTATTTCCGAAAAGTTCGGTATCGGCGTCTTCCCGGCGGTGCTGATCATTAATCTCCTGGCCTTGTCGGGAATCCTGGTTGTTGCAATCCGAAAAACTTCATTAATAACTAAAATCTGAAAAATTATGCTGGCACTTGACTGGTTAAAAAATGCTCGGGAGGTGATGGATAAACTTGAGCAGACACAGCTGGAGAATATTAAAAAAGCAGCCCTGGTAATGGCCGACACCATTGGCGCGGGGCGCTGGGTACACACGTTTGGCTGCGGCCACGCCACCATTCCGGTGGAAGAGATGTACCCCCGGATCGGAGGGTTTGTGGGCTTTCATCCGATGGTGGAGCTTCCCCTTACTTATTTTACCCACATCACGGGTGAAATGGGAATACACCAGTTCCTGTTTCTCGAAAGGGCGGAAGGATTTGGGGTGGAGATCATGAAAGGTTACACCTTCGACAGCCGCGATACGATGTGGATCTTTTCGCACACCGGAATTAACAATGTGAATATCGATGTGGCCCTCGAATCGAAAAAGCGGGGGATGAAGCTGGTGGTTTTTGGGTCGGCGGCCGAATCGGTGGGGAAAAAGTCGCGCCACTCCTGTGGAAAAACGCTGTTTGAACTGGCCGATGTGGTGGTCGACACCTGCGTGCCGATTGTCGACGCCTCGGTGGTGCTGAAAAATCATTACGACAAAATTGGCCCGGTTTCCACGCTGGCTTTTGTCACTGCCGTGTGGATGACCATTACCACCGTCGCCGAAATCCTGGCCGACCGGGGGGTCAAACTGTACATCCATCCTTCGCACAATGTGCCCGGAGATACTACCGCCAAACAACGTTTAGACGACGCGCTGGCCGAATACAAAAGAAGGGTTGCCGGCGTATAAACGCGGAGATTACAGGTAAACTGCGCTTTTTTCGGGGCAGAGGCACACAACGAAGAGGAGGGACCGGCCTCTTGCGGGCGGGAAGTTTGGGAACTGTCCGGTTGGTTTCGCACCGTTCAGTTTGGTTGGGGAGGCTTGTTGTCATTTTTTTCAAAGATGAAAACCTTTAGCTGCTTTATGTTGTTGAAAAGGTTGAATCTTTTTTAGGCAAGTCATTAGCATGTAACTAAACTGAACAGAATGAATAAAATTCACATTCGAAAGAGTTGCGGAACGAATCTTTTTTGTTCAATCTTCCTTGCTGTTAATCTGTTTTTTTTCTTCTCAACGGACGTTTTGGGCGCCGGCGAAAGCGAATCGCTCATTGCGGGCGGATATTCGGCCGACGAGATCAAGCGGGGGGAACGTTTTTTTAAGGGGTTGCTCCCTTTCGAGCGGAAATCGCCGGCCTGTATCTCCTGTCACAACATCCTCAGCAGCGACACGCTGAACTGGAATCCCTCGGCCTTCGACATTGCCAACAAATTTGCGGCAAAGGACTTTAACGAATTCCGGTCGGCAGTTCTGGAGCCGGCAGGCACCAAAATGACGGCTTCGCATGTGGAGCGCGATCTGGGCGAGGAGGATCTGAAGCTGGTAAAAGCCTACCTGGACAACCTGGCCCAGCAAGGTCCGCCGCATGTCAAACCCAGTATCGACAACCTGCTGCTCTTTCTCTTGCTGGGCGTACTGATCACCTGGGCGCTGCTCGAACTTATTTTCTTCCGGAAAGTTAAAATCCGCGCCATCCCGCTGGTCGTTTTTCTGGGAGCTTTCGGATGGCAGGTGAAGATGGTGGTTGCCGAAGGTGTCCGGTTGGGCCGTCAGCAGGATTACGCCCCCGACCAGCCCGTAAAATTCTCACATAAAGTGCACGTCGGTGAAAACGGCATCGACTGTATGTATTGCCACACCACTGCCGAACACAGCAAATCGGCCGGAATACCGGCCGCCAATCTCTGCCTCAACTGTCATATCCTCATTCGCGAAGGAACCAACAGTGGCAAATTTGAGATTGCCAAAGTGGTGGATGCTGTTGCCGAGGGGGAGAACCTGGAATGGATACGCATCCACAACCTCCCCGACCATGTGTTTTTCAGCCATGCAGTTCATGTCGGCTCCGGCAAACTCGACTGCAACACCTGCCACGGGCCGGTGGAAGAGATGCACGTGATGAAGCAGTTCAGCGATCTGAGCATGGGATGGTGCGTGAACTGCCACCGCGAAACCCGCGTCGATTTTCAGGATAACGGCTACTACGATACCTACGTGAAGCTGCACGAAGATCTGCGGGCCGGAAAAATTGACACCATTCGTGCGGCCGATATCGGCGCCAACGACTGTATGCGCTGTCACTATTAATCCAATCAAAATATTAACCGAAAATAGACCCGGATGAAGAGTTACTGGAGAAGTTTGGAAGAACGGCAAAACCCCGAACAGTTTAAAATTGACGATGCACGGGCCGAAATCGACCAGAAACGCGACCTGATGAAAAAAGATGCAGGCAGTTCGCGGCGCGATTTCCTCAAAACCTTTGGGTTCAGTATTGCCGGGGCAGCCGTAGTTGCCAGCTGTAAAAAACCGGTTGAAAAGGCGATCCCTTTCCTGGTGAAGCCCGAAGAGGTTACTCCCGGCATGGCCAACTATTATGCTTCCACCTATTTCGAGGGCAACGAATATTGCAGTATACTGGTAAAAGTTTGTGACGGCCGGCCGATTAAGATTGAAGGAAACGATTTGTCGCCGGTTACCCGCCAGGGCACTTCGGCGCGGGTTCAGGCGTCGCTGCTCAATCTGTACGACGACGCCCGTTTCAGGGGGCCGCAAAAAAACGGGGAGCCTCTGCCGTGGACAAAAATTGATGCCGAAATCACCGAAAGCCTGCAGCAGCTGGATACCTCCGGAAAAAAGGTGGTGCTGCTCACCTCGTCGGTCATCTCTCCCTCCACCCGGACGATCATTGAGGCGTTTCAGAAGGTTTATCCCCGGGTTTGGTGGCTCCGCTACGACGCGGTTTCGGCTACCGGCATCCTGAAAGCCAACCAGCTCAGCTTCGGAAAAGCGGTGATCCCCGATTACCATTTTGACCGGGCGAAAGTGATTGTCAGCTTCGGGGCCGATTTCCTCGGAACCTGGCTGGCTCCTGTGGAATATGCCAAAAAGTATGCGCAGGGACGTGATCTCACCCGGCAGGCTGAAATGTCACGGCACTACCAGTTTGAAGCCGGTCTGTCGCTGACCGGGGCCAACGCCGATGTGCGTTTCCCGGTGAAACCGTCGGAAGAGCTCCTGTTGCTGAAGCAACTGTACAACCGGTTGTGTCTGTCGGGAGGGTTGCCGCCGGCCGCCGGCGACGGGCAAAGCCCGGTCGATCTGACGGCGCTTGCCGAAGAGCTTACCCGCCATGCCGGGGAGGCGCTTGTCGTTTCGGGGAGCAACGATTATCGGCTGCAGCTGCTGGTGAATGCCATCAACCATCTGCTGGGGAACTACGGAAAAACGATCACCTTCGACCGGCCGCTGCTCACCCGGCAGGCCTCCGACGAGGAGTTTGCCCTCTTCCTGACGGCGCTGGCCGCCGGCGAGGTTGGCGGCGTCATCTGTCACGGGGTAAACCCGGTTTACGACCATCCGGAGGGAGAAAAAATTGCTGCCCTGCTGAAGAATCTTCCGCTGTCGGTTTCCTTTTCAGACCGGATTGAGGAGACCACCGCGGTCTGCACCTATGTTTGTCCCGAACCGCATTATCTCGAGAGCTGGGGCGATGCCGAACCCAAAACCGGATCGTTCAGCCTCATGCAGCCGGCTATCCGCCGGTTGTTCGACAGCCGGCAGCCGCAGGAGTCGCTCATGAAATGGGCCGGGCAGGAGGTCAATTACTACGAATACCTTCGGCAGTACTGGGAAAAAGAGCTGTTCCCGAAGCAGTCGCTCTTTGACGGGTTTCGCCAGTTTTGGAACGACACGTTGCAGAAGGGTGTTTTTGAACTTCCGGCAGCAAGCAGCCCGCTGGCCTGGTCGGAAGCCGGGTTGACCGAAGCGCTGGAAGCCGCCGGACCGGCATCGCAGGGATGGGAACTGGTGCTGACCGAAAGCGTGGCCCTGGGCAACGGCAAATTTGCCAACAACCCGTGGCTGCAGGAGTTGCCCGATCCGGTGGCCAAAATCAGCTGGGATAATTTTGCCTCGGTACCGGTAAAGTGGGCCGAAGAAAATGGGGTGACCAACGAAAGTGTTATTACCATAAACGGCCTGGAGCTGCCGGTTTTTGTGCAGCCGGGACAGGCGCCGCAAACCATTTCGGTGGCGCTGGGTTACGGTCGCACGGTCGCCGGAAAGGTGGGCGACAACCTGGGCGTGAACCTCTACCCGTTGCAGCCGGTCGAAAATGGCGTCCGAAAGTTTTTCCTCACCGGGGTGAACGTGGAGTTGACCAGTAAACGTTATCCGCTGGCGATCTCACAAACACACCATTCGATGGAAGGGCGCCCCATTGTCCGTGAAACTGCCTTCGGGGCCTGGAAGGTGAACCCGGCAGCCGGCAACGAGCTGCACGCCATCCACGAGTCAAAGATGGTCACGCTCTATGAAAAGAAAGAGTTTAAAGGACATCACTGGGGAATGGCGGTTGACCTGAATGCCTGCATCGGTTGCGGCAACTGTGCTATTTCCTGTCCGGCCGAAAATAATATCCAGGTAGTGGGGAAGGAGCAGGTGCGCAACCGCCGCATCATGCACTGGATCCGCATCGACCGCTATTTTTCGGAACAGCCCGAAAATCCCCGGGTGTCGTTCCAGCCGGTGATGTGCCAGCACTGCGATAACGCTCCGTGCGAAAATGTGTGCCCGGTGGCGGCAACCCCGCACAGCGACGAAGGGCTGAACCAGATGGCTTACAACCGCTGCGTGGGAACCCGCTACTGCATCAACAACTGTCCGTACCGGGTGCGCCGGTTCAACTGGTTCCAGTTTGTCAACAACGAGAAGTTCGATTACGCTTCAAACAGCGACCTGGGACGTATGGTGCTCAACCCCGATGTTACCGTCCGTTCGCGCGGTGTGGTGGAGAAGTGTTCGTTCTGTGTACAACGGATCCAGGACAAAAAGCAGCTGGCCAAAATTGAAGGCCGTCCGCTGCGCGACGGAGAGATCCAGCCCGCCTGTGTGCAGTCGTGCCCGTCGAATGCGCTGGTTTTCGGCGATATGAACGACCCGGAAAGCAAGATATCGAAGCTGATGGCCGACCCGCGGAATTACCACCTGCTGGAGGAGCTGCACACCCTGCCTTCGGTAGGCTATCTGACCAAGGTCAGGAATGTGGCGGAGAGCTGATGCGCCGGGTTTCGGCCCGGAAAACCAATCGTGATTCACCCCGACCCGGTGAAGGAAACCCCGCAACGGGATGGCCCGCCGGATCGAAAGAAATTAACGCCGGATAAACGGAATGCTTATGTATAAAACGGAGATCAGAGGCCCGCTGATTGCGGGCGACAAAAGTTTAAGACAGATTTCGGAGGAGATCATTGCCCCGATAGAGGCCAAAACGCCGTGGTGGTGGTGGGGCGCTTTTCTCACCAGCCTGGGAATGCTCGGGTTTGGCCTCTACTGCATGTACCTGACCGTAACCAGCGGGATCGGGGCGTGGGGGCTGAACAATACCATCGGCTGGGGCTGGGCCATCGTCAACTTTGTCTGGTGGATCGGGATTGGCCATGCCGGGACCGCCTTTTCCATCTTTTTGCTCATCTTGCGGCAGAAATGGCGGACCGCCATCAACCGTGCCGCCGAGGCGATGACGGTGGTAGCCGTGATGTGTGCAGCCCTTTTTCCGCTGCTGCACATGGGGCGTCCCTGGCTGTTCTTCTTCATCTTTCCCTATCCGAACACCCGCGGCCCGCTGTGGGTTAACTTCAACTCCCCGCTGTTCTGGGACTTTGTGGCCATCAGCGCTTACCTGCTGATTTCGGCCAGCTTCTGGTATTTTGGCATGGTTCCCGACTTTGCCACCATTCGCGACAAGGCCAAATCGAAAATCAAAAAGGCAGTTTACGGCTTTTTTGCTTTCGGCTGGACCGGCTCGAGCCGGGAGTGGCTGCGTTACGAAGGACTCAGTTTTGTCCTGGGCGGAATTGCTGCCGTGCTGGTGGTTTCGGTCCACTCCATTGTCTCTACCGACTTTGCCGTGTCGGTTGAGCCGGGCTGGCACACCACCATCTTCCCGCCCTACTTTGTGGTGGGGGCGATCTTTTCGGGATTTGCCATGGTGCTGACCCTGGTCACCCTGATGCGGGCGCTCTATAAAATGAACGACTTTGTCACCGACTCGCACATCGACGCGGTGTGCCGTATCCTGATCTTCATCTCGCTGATCATGGGGACGGCCTACCTGACCGAGATTTTCATCGCCTGGTATTCGGGCTCCGAATATGAGATGTACATGATCTTCTACACCCGTATTTTTGGCGAATATGCCTTCCAGTTCTGGGCCATGTTCATTGCCAATGCCCTGGTTCCGCAACTCTTCTGGTTTAAGGCGGTTCGCCGGCGCCTGTGGGTGGTCTTCCTGATTTCGGTTATCATCAACATCGGGATGTGGTTTGAACGGTTCAATATTGTGATTACCTCGCTGAGCCGTGATTACCTGCCTGCCAATTGGGCTAACTATTCGCCTTCGTGGATCGAAGTGGGCGTGTTTACCGGCACCCTGGGGCTTTTTATCGCCGGCGTACTGCTCTTCTTCCGTTTTATCCCGATGATTGCCATCAGCGAAATCAAAAGCGTTGCCAAATACAACGAGCCCCGGCACGATCATTTAAAACATTCCGGCCATGAATAACAACCTGCTCATTGGTGTCTTCCCCGACGAAGACCACCTGGTGGAAGCCTTCGAAAAGATGGCTTCAAAAGGAATAAAACCTGTGGAGGTTTATACGCCCTATCCGGTTCACGAAATTCTGGAGGGAATGGGCAATAAGACGCGCATTTCGCACGCCGCCTTTTTTTACGGGCTCTTTGGCGCGCTGGGGGTGCTGGGATTTCTTTACTATGCAGCAGTCATCAGCTGGCCGCTCAATTTTGGCGGAAAGCCGTTCAACACCTTCCCTTCGTTTATTGTGGTGGCGCTGGTGGCAACGATCCTGATTGTCACCCTGCTCACGCTTTTTACCTTTTCGGCACGGGCGCAGATCTATCCCGGCAAGGTGGTTGAGGTGGTACATCCCGGAGCTACCGACGACAAATTTGTGATGGTCTTCGACAAAACCCGGCTGGGCGACAACGAAACGGTCCTGCTTCAAATTATTTCAGAATATGGAGAGATTGAAAAATAACCGGACGACCCGGCGCGCGCTCCGCGCAATGGTTGCCGTGTGCCTCACCGCGCTGGTGGGGACTTCGTGCGACTACAACCGGAAAACCACGGGCTGGCAGTATTTTGACGACATGGTAAAATCGCCGGCGTATGAAAGCTACACTCCCAATCCCAATTTCCCCGACGGCAAGACGATGCAGCCGCCGGTGGAGGGGACCATCCCGCGCGGAATGGTACCGTATGCTTTTCAGAAAACGGAGGAAGACCGCCTGCTGGCCGCACAAACCCTGGTGAACCCGTTGGAAAACAGTGCGGAAAACCTGGAACGGGGGAAAAAGATGTACGGGATCTACTGTATGCAGTGTCATGGCAGGGCGGGCGACGGACAGGGGCCGCTGTTTACCTCGAAAAAATATCCCTTTCCGCCGGCCAGCCTGCTGAGCGATAAAATGCGCAACAATCCCGAAGGCGATATCTACCATGTCATCACCGTCGGTTTTGGCGTGATGCCCGAACACGGCTCGATGATCCGGCCCGACGACCGCTGGAAGATTGCCCGCTACATCAAAAATGAGTTGCAGAAATAGAAAAGGTTGCTATCCGTAAAAAGTGAAAAGATGGAAGAAAGATTTATCATACCGCAAAAGTTCAGGTACCTGGCCTACGGGTTGATTGCCGTGGGCGTCGTGAGCCTGGCGCTCGGATTTCTGTTCGACAGCCAGCGGGCATGGGCCAACTACCTGCTCAACAACTACTATTTTGTTTCGCTCTCGGTTGGCGCCGCCTTTTTTATTGCGATCCAGTATGTGACGCAGGCAGGCTGGTCGGCAGCTTTCAAACGGGTTCCCGAGGCGATGACCGCTTATCTGCCGGTAGCCGGGGGGCTCTTCCTGCTGCTCTTTTTTGGCATGCATTCGCTCTACCACTGGACCCATCCCGACCTGCTGCAAAACGATGCCCTGCTGCAGCACAAATCGCCCTACCTGAATGTCCCCTTCTTTTTTGCCCGGCTGGTGCTCTTTTTTGCCGCCTGGACCGTGCTGACCCTGGTGCTGCGTCGCCTTTCCCTCCGCGAAGACCAGTTTGGCGGGCTGGACTATTTCTACAAATCGGAGCTTTACTCCAGGATCCTGATTTTTGTGATTGCGCTCTCATTCAGTCTGTTTGCCGTTGATCTGCTCAAGTCGCTCGAGCCGCACTGGTTCAGCACCCTGTTTGCCGGCCGGAGTTTTATTGCCGCCCTGCTCCATGCCTCTACTGTCATTGCGCTCATCGTCATCCTCCTGCACAACCGCGGCCATTTTGCCATGCTCAACCACAGCCACCTGCACGATTTTACGCGTTACATCTTTATGTCGAGCATTGTGTGGGGCTACTTCAATTTTGCCGAGTTTATGCTTATCTGGTACGGGAATATCCCCGAAGAGACGGTCTATTTTGTCAACCGCTGGGAAGGCGCCTACAAAGTGCTCTTTTTTGCCAACATTATCATCAACTGGTTTATTCCCTTCCTGGTGCTGATGCCCCGGAAAACGTCGCGCAGCAAACCGGTGATGGTGCCGGTTATTCTCCTGCTGATGGTTGGGCAGTATACCGAGCTCTATTACATCATCTGGCCGGCAACGGTGCATGCCCCGAAGTTCGGGCTGCTTGAAATCGGCACGTTCCTCGGTTTCCTGGGGTTGTTTGGGTTGGTTACCGCCACCGCGCTGACCAAAGCCAACCTGGTGCCGAAAAACCATCCCTACCTGGAGGAGAGTTTGTCCCACCATTTCTGATCAGGTCCGCACCCGCGGACAGCAGGCAGGGGAGCAGGTTGTGGAAGCAGCCCGTTCCCCTGCCTTTTTTTGATTCGGCACAGGAGATTTCCCGCAGATTTTTATGTTGAGTCTTCCTTGGATTTATGTATATCAAAAATGTTCACTCCAGTTTGGGTTTTAAAATTATTCCTTAACTTAGGAAGCGAATTTAACTGCCAGGCAATCAGGTATGGAAGACCACAACAAATTCAGGAGGCTGCTTGAAATGCTGATGTACCTTTCCTGCGGCATCAAACGCACCATTGGCGAGATTGCCGAAAGGTTCGGAATCTCGGAACGATCGGCTCACCGTTACATCCAAACTTTCCGGAACGCCGGTTTTGTTATCCCCAAACCCGACGATGGTCTTTATTATATCGATAAAAGTTCTCCTTATTTCCGCGAGATCAGCGAACTGCTCCATTTTTCGCGCGAGGAGGCCCACATCCTGCAGCGGGCGATCCATTCCATCGAAGATGAAAACAGCCTGAAAAGTAATTTGGTACGGAAGTTATATGCCCTTTACGATTTTGAGCGGGTGGCCGACACCATCGTCCGTCCCGAGAATTCCGTCAACGTACACACGCTCATGGGCGCCATCCGCCGCAGGCAGCAGGTGGTGCTCAAAGATTACAAATCGGCCAACAGCAACGAAATCGGCGATCGTGAAATCGAGCCCTTCCGGTTTACGACCAACTACGTGGCGGTGTGGGGTTACGATCTGAGAGACGGGCAGAACAAAACCTTCAAAATTTCCCGGATCCGGGCGGTGGAAACCACCGGCAATCCCTGGCGTTTCGAAAGTCAACATACGGAAATGCCGATGGATGTTTTTCGGATCAGCGCGGCACAGAAGAGATCGGTTACGTTGCTGCTGTCGCTGCGGGCCAAGGAGTTGCTTACCGAAGAGTACCCGCTGGCCGAAAATTGTATCGAACCCCATGGCGACCGTTACCTGTTCCGTTGCGAAACCTACGGTTTTGAGGGTGTAGGCCGTTTTGTGCTGGGCCTTTGCAGCGAAATTGAGATTGTGGAACCCGAAGCGCTGAAAAGTTTTATCCGGGAGAAGGCATTTTGTTTGCTGGAATGAAGGTAGTTGTCAATCCGGGCAACGACCTTTCGAAAAAAAACTTATGAAATATGAAACGATATGAATTTTTCCAAAAGATTTTCTGGGGTGGGGCAGCCGCCGCACTGACCGGAATGGTTGCCGCCCCGCAGCCTGTTCTGACCCGGCTGGTACTGCTGAAGACGTCTGTGGCCGGTTTTGTTTATTACGACGGCCCGTCCCTGCTTCACTCCCTGAAGCCCGGTGCCCCGGTCCGGCTGCAGCGGGAACCGGCCAATCCTTACGATCCACGCGCAGTGGAAGTTTACTGTGGAACCGCCAAACTGGGTTACCTGCCCCGCTCAAACAATCCTGTAATTGCCTCCTTGATGGACCAGCATTTCGGCCTGCAGGCCGAAGTTAGCGATGTTTGCTCCGACAAAGACCATTACCGGCCTGTCGGGATTGAGATTTTTACCTTACAACCTGTAACTGACCAGCCATGCGTTTCCGGATAACTTTTCAACTGGGGCAAAGCCGGCGGCTCCCTGTCGATTACCAGTATTTTGCCGGCGCCTGGATCTACCGGGTCATCCGGCAGGCCGACCACGAATATGCCCGGTTTCTCCACGACCACGGATTTACCGACGGGAATAAGGTTTTCAAACTGTTTGCCTATTCGCCGCTGCAGCTCGACGGCTATCAGCTGCTGCGCAACGAAGGGGTGTTCGAGGTGGGCGGACACGGCGTGGCGATGAAAGTGGCCTTTCACCTGCCCGATACAGCCGAAAAATTTATCATTGGCCTGTTCAACCGCCAGCAGCTTTTCCTGGGCGACCGCCGCAGCGGTCTCGACCTGACGGTGTCGGCCGTGGAGCGGCTGCCTGAACCCCGCTTTTCCCGGCAGATGAGCTATCGGCTTACCTCGCCGGCGGTCTTCAGTGTCCGCAGCGAGGGCGACCGGCATCCCCGCTACCTTGAGCCTGAAAACGCCGGATACCCGGAGCTGGTCTACAACCACCTGTTGCAAAAGATGAAGGTGGCCGGGCTTGCTGAGCCGCTGCTCCCGGCCGGGGAACTTCAGATGCACCTCGACGGAAACTGGAAATCGAAGCTGATCCGCATCCGGCAGGAGACTCCGCAGCAGACCCGTGTGCGCGGCTTCCTTTACAATTTTACCCTCGACGCCCCCGAAGCTTTCCACCGCCTGATTTACAATGCCGGTTTTGGCGAGAAAAATGCCAGCGGCTTTGGCTGGACCGAGATAACCCCTGCGGCGGAGTCAGATGGCCGGGGTACCGGTGAATGGAACGCCAGTCGGAACAACGAAGCTGCGCCTGAGCAGCAAAGGAAAGATAATTGAACCCCCGGGGAATGTGTAACCATTAAAACATGAAAAATGTCGATCAAATTCAATGTGGTTCAGAAAGGCCAGCCGGGAGTGGCTGGCGGCGGCACCAAGAAGTATTACGCTTCAGCCCAGTCGAGTGGCGAACTAACCCTGGCCGGGTTAACCAAACGTATCGAAAAGATGAGCACCGTTAGCGGGGCCGACATTCGTGCGGTGGTCTATGCAATGGTCGATGTGATGAAGGATGCCCTGGCCGACGGCCAGATCGTCCGGTTGGGCGAACTGGGAAGCCTGCGCGTGAGTATCAGCAGCGAAGGAAAAGAGACCGAAAAGGCGGTCAACGCATCGAGCATCTTAAACTCGCGGGTCATTTTTACCCCGGGCAAAGATATCCGGGAGATGCTGGCCAGCTTAAGCTACGAGAAAACCTCGGCTACCCCGGGCACCGAACAGCCCGTTGGTTGATCTTTGGAGCGGTGCGCAACGGCGAAAAAAAACGGTGCGCACCGTTTCCCCAAAAGATGCTGTCGTTTTTTAAAACGATGCCGTGAATTTTTAAAACGGACCGCATCATTTTTTGAAGACTCCTACCCCGGGGATTTTAAATACCGGTAACAACAAACAAACGACATGAAACAAACCTACAAAACGATTGACTACAAATGGCTGACCAGGCCAACAGGCGATCCGTTTGCCGATGCAGGCGGTTTTGCCATTGAATACCTTTTAAATAGAGAAGAGGAAAAGGACAAAAAGAAAGACATTCTAAGCTTAATTAAAGAAGTTGCCAATATTTACATCAAAAGATGGGATGCTGGATTACACATGTTTTTCTTAAATTCCACGATAACTCAATCTGCAAAAGGATTCCAAACTCATGATGAAAAGTTATCCAAAACAACGAATTATTTTGAAAGCCTAGTAAACGAAACTGCCTTTAATATTGAAGGTACATGTAGAATTATTGGTGAGCGAACAAAATTATTCAAGGCTGGTAGAGAAAATTCCATTCTCACTGGCTCTGGAACATTTTTGAATTTTCACCACGGAATGGAAGCAGGGATCATGCTTTCAAAAGAAGCAATAATAAGATTCTTTTTTGTGCCTATAGCAAGCGTAATGGTATACGACAAAATGGGCATAATTCATAGCAATCAAAATGAAGTTATTAAATACTTTATTCAAGAAAATGTTTCAGAAAATATCAAGAATTCCATTTTTAAATTCGCACTCAGGTCTAAATATCAAAATCCTGCAACTGCTTTATTTGCATTTGTGGATGAACTCATCTCGAATGTTCCATTGGCAACTGATGAAATGAAGAAGCTCTCTTTAACCCTATTCCATTTTTCAAATTTTGGAGCATCGCCAACAACAGATATTTATAAAATACCAGCAAGTCTGTTTGATTTTTATAGAATTTGTAAAAGACCAATATTCGTAGATCAATGGCAGAAATTTGTGAATGCCAATTACATCAAATACATGGGGTACAATGCGAATTTTGATATAACGACAAATTCCTATACCGAAAAGGTTAAAGAGGTTGCAATAATAAAGAACGACATATTTACCAAGTTCGAAAATGACGGATCGCTAAACTTCTCACTCTGTCAATTTGGAAAACGAACTGACCCTAAGACTAACGAACGATTTATCGTTGTAAACTCTGATGAATTAGACAATTGGAAGAAAAACAAAGTTTTCAAAGAATGGAAAAAGATTAACGAGAAAGAAGCGACGAAATTCACAGAAGCGACAAAAAAGATAAAAGAAGAACGGATTTTGACTTACAATATCGAGGATTTTTCACACAAATGGATAAATAGAGTTTTTAGTCGTTTAATTGATGACATATCCATTCGTTCATTAATACTCAAGTGGAATATAGCTAATCCATTTGATTTTAAAATCACAAGAAATTATCAAATAATAATTAGAGGTATGAATACAAAAACACTTGATTTAATTGAAAAGATTACAGATTACCTTATTGAAGATGAATCTGACCTTATGAAAAAGAAAAGGTCGCTACAGACCTCAAACCATTCTGCACTGCGGTCTTTTTTGATAAAACAAATCGAAAAGAATTACAAAGAAGACAATGATGAACCGTTAGTTACTCTTAGGGACTACGTTGGCTATTTGTTCCCGGCGGGTACAAATTGGATGGAGATAAGGGATTTAATCTTAATCTGCTTTTATCAAAAACTTCATGAGAAAGGCATTAAGATGGAGCCTGACGATGATGATTTTTCATTACTAGAGACAAATGAATTTGAAAATGATAATAACGAATAACAAATGAATTATGAAAGCTCAAGGATTTATTTTAATTGATGTTGATGCTGCAGCATTGAATAATGCCGGTACAGTTTCAAAAGCCGGAGTTGAGAATAGTATTGAAACCAAGAAAATCGTAAAAAATGGCCAGACCTATGTTTATGTCTCTGGTCAAGCATGGCGCTATTGGTGGAGAGACACTTTACAAAAGAACTTTAACTGGAAATTATCACCGGTAACGAAATTAGAAAAGCAAAATGTCGTTTATACGCAAGCAAATCCAATAGCTTTTGATGATGATGACGTTTTTGGTTATATGAGAGCATCAAAGATGCCCGTCCTAGATGCAAATGGAACTCCCAAAATGAAGAGTAATGGAAAACCTGAAGAAAAAGATGCAACCGTAACCAGAATTTCGCCATTGAAAAATTCTGCTTTAATATCTGTTGGTTCAGTAAGAGTTGCCAAAAACTTTTCCAGCATGGCCAGACAAAATGACGTGCCTGTTTTATATGGGAAGGAGGAATATAGCGCAGTAATGAAAGGGATGTTTTCATTGGACCTAGATCAAGTAGGTACTTTCTCTAGTTACAATAAAACTGGCTTCAAAAATTTAAATGAACAACTTAAGAAAATTGCTAAAGAAAAGTCAGGTTCAACAATAGTTGAAGACAAGTATGTGAAAAGTAAATCTGGAGCTTCAGAAGAATTGATCAGATTAGATAAAAAAATTAGAATAACTAGAATAACTGATACAATAAAAGCACTGAAAACAATCTCAGGTGGAGCTATGCAAACGAGCAATCTAGCTGATGTTACACCTAAGTTTATTGTTCTTGCCACAACAAAATCAGGAAACCATCCATTTTCTCACATTATTTCCAACGACCCAGTAAATCATGAACAACCAATTTTAAACATCCTGGATTTAAAAGAAGTGCTCAACGAATTTAGCTCTGACTTTGTCGGTAATATCTTCATAGGAAGGAGAGGCGGATTCTGGAATGAATGCGAAGCAGAATTGAATTTACTCAATAATCACAAAGTTTCAGAAGGCTCTCAAGTGGTTTATTCAACAGTAAATAAAGCAATAGATTCATATTGCGAGCAATTAGAAAAACTGATATGAAGAATGTGTTCAAAATAGAAATCTCAACTTGGACATCGAGTTTCCGCTATCCAAACATTATTTCTGGTTTTCAACCAACATTGGAAGTACCACCAATAAGTACTGTTTTGGGTTTGATCAATGCGGCTGCTGGTAAATATCTTGATTTTAATCAACAAGAAATTGGTTACTATTTTGAGTTTGGAGCAAAAGCTATTGATATTGAAACATTGTACCAAGTTGACAAAATAAGTGCGGACAAACCATACCCTTCTTTAAAGGCGACTTCAAATGTCATAAAACGAGAATTTTTAATGGAGTGCAAGCTTATTATTTACACGGAAAATGAAGTATTAAGCAATTATCTACAAAATCCCGTTTATCCACTCTTGCTAGGTCGATCATCGGATTTGGCACAAGTAAGATTTTTAGAGAAGAAAAGTCTTGTTAAAGTTGAAAATGCCACGAAAATTAAAGGGCAGATAATTCCCTTTTCTAATAATTATCTGCCGGGTCTGATTCAACCATTACCTCAATATTTTACAAATACTGAGGTTCGGCGAAATATCGGCACACAAGCCTATTCTGTCATTAGCCATACGTCTATTGATTGTCAATCTTCAATATCAGCCTATAAAGACTTTATTCACGGTAAAGAGATTGATATTTATTTTCACAAACTTAATTTCAATGAAAACTGAAACAACACAGGAGGTTCTGGCCAAATCGGAACCTCCTATATCTCTAAAGCAACACATCGATGAATGTTTGAGCGTGTACGAATCGCTGCAAAAAGCATTTGGGCGTTTGCCTGTGAATGATTTAAATCGTTTTTGGGAGCTTGTTCGTTTGGGCATTGTCTTTCACGATTTGGGGAAATCGCACACCGAGTTTCAGAAGATGCTTGAAGGAAAGCGTGCAAACTGGTATCATCAAAGACACGAACTGTTTTCAACGCCGTTTATCGATCGGTTGGATTTACCCGAAGAGGATAAATTGCTTTTAAAGCTGATTGTTGCCGGGCATCACAAAGATTTCAGTTTCCTGTTCGACCATATTCAACATGGATATAAAACGGGCGAAGATTCTTTATCATACGGAGAGGAAGGGAAACTGGATTGGGGTGAAGAAACCCGGAAGTTGAACGAAGGATTCATCCAATCGTTCCTGAAAGAATACAGAGTTTCCTTGAACCCAAATTCGTTGGCTTTGCCCTTACAATTGGTAAAAGATTATTTACGTAATCCGGTCAATTCAACAAATATCAATTTTAAGGAATTGCTTTTGGCAGCAGGGGCGTTAAAACAGTGCGACCATTCAGCATCTGCGGGAGTTTTCAGTGTAAATGTTTTAGAAGAAAAGCATTTCAATTTCCTGTATGAAACAAAGTGGGCTCCGTACTTTCATCAAAAAAGGGCTTCGGAAATTAATGGAAACATTGTGCTCACCGCACCCACTGGTTCGGGTAAAACCGAAGCCTCGTTGATGTGGTTACACAAACAAATGCAAGAGAACGGCCAAGGACGGATTTTTTACATTCTGCCGTTTACGGCTTCCATCAACGCCATGTTTGAACGTTTGGACGAAAAGATGCAGGGCAATAATGAGATTGTGGGTTTGGTTCATGGAAAACTTGCGGAATACATTGAGAGCCGTTTTGGTGAAGAAACGTATAGTTGGCAAAATGAAAAGCTGAAACATGAATTGAAAGAGAACTTCAGGGCCTTAGTGACTCCGTTAAAAGTGGCAACTCCTTTTCAATTGTTGAAATCCATTTTCGGATTGAAAGGTTTTGAAAAAGGTATTTTCGAAATGAGTGGAGGCTATTTCATCTTCGACGAAATTCATGCGTACGATCCGGAAGTTACAGCTCAAATAAAAGTATTGATTGAGTTTGCAACCCAATTTTTGAATGTCAAAGTCTGTTTGATGACAGCCACTTTGCCAACTTTTCTGAAAAAGGAGTTTTCTGATGCCATTGGAAAATGCGAAGAGATCAGTGCCGATGCTGAACTTTACCAATCGTTCATTCGCCACCGAATCAAAGTTACCGACGGATTACTTTCTGAACACATAGAAGCTATTCAGCAAAGACTCAATGCAGGTAATAAAGTCTTGGTGGTTTGCAACACCGTAAAACAGGCGCAAAATATTTACAACAGGTTGAATGTTTCGAAAAAGGTGTTGCTGCACAGTGCGTTTAATGGTGCTGACCGGAACAAGAAAGAGGCAGAACTTAAATCGGACGAAGTAAAACTGTTGGTTGGAACGCAGGCCATTGAGGTCAGCCTGGATATCGATTACGATGTGATTTTTACCGAACCGGCCCCACTTGATGCCTTGTTGCAGCGTTTCGGGCGGGTAAATCGCCATCGTGTGAACGGACAATATCGTCCGCCATGCGATTGTATCGTTTTCTCTGAACGCAATGAAGTGGATAAATATATTTACCAAAATGAAGAAGTAATCAATCGGACGTTAGGTGCCTTGCGAGAAATAGAATCAAAAAATTCAGGAGTTATTGCCGAAAATGAACTTCAATGTTATATCGATGAGATTTATCCCAAATGGTACGACAAAGACAAAGAAGATTTTGATCGGGTTTATAGTCATTTGAAAGCAGATGTTTGGGAAAATCTTGCTCCTTTTCTATATGATTCGCATCGTGAAGAAGAGTTTGAAAAACAATTTGATGGAGTGAAAGTCCTTCCGGCAATCCTGAAAAAAGATTATCAGAGATTGCTGGAAGCCAATCAATTTATCAAAGCTGAATCGTTGAAAGTATCTGTTTCCAAACAACGTTTTGCATCTCTGATCTCAAAAAATGGAATTCAGCGAGATGTTACAGTTTTTCAACTTCTCCACAAAGAAGAAATTAGGGAACAGCCTTGTTACCTCATCCACCGTCGCTACGACGACGAGTTGGGGTTGCAGCCGGAGGTGGAAGAAAAGGACAAGGGGGCGGTGATATGGTGTATTGTATAAACAACGTAAACGAACAAATTACGATGTCAAACCAGGCGATACAGTTAGAACCAGGTAGTTATTACCACCTTTACAACCATGGTGTGGGCGGACGCGATTTGTTTAAAAATGCGGATAATTACGAGTATTTTCTGGCTCTGTACGAAAAATATATCTCGCCTATAGCCGATACTTTTGCGTGGGTGTTGATGCCCAACCATTTTCATTTGCTAATCAGAATAAAAGATGAAGCGGAAATCATTGAAAATTCAGATATAAATAAACCGCTGCATCAATATTTTTCGAACTTATTTAACGCTTACTCCAAAGCATTCAATAAACGATACGGAGTCCGCGGCGCGCTTTTCGAACGTCCCTTTAAACGAAAACAGGTTGATTCCGTGGAATATCTGAAACAGGTTATCCTCTATATACACAACAACCCGGTTCATCACGGATTTTGCAGCCATCCGGTCGAATATCCCTGGAGCAGTTATCTTTCCTGCGTGTCGGTAAAACCGACCAGGCTGCAGCGCCAATCGGTGATCGGGTGGTTTGGCAGCGATGCGGATTTCAGCTATATGCACCATGGGAAGGTGGAAGTTGAAACGATCGAAACCTGGCTGGAGTTATAACCTTTAAATGTTTCTTGCTATGCAGATCACCGGCACCCATTTTAACTATTACCTGGTTTGTCACCGCAAGTTGTGGCTGTTTGACAACAACATCCAGATGGAGCAGACCAGCGACCTGGTGTATGAAGGAAAGCTGATTCACGAAAACAGCTACCCCGCGCGCAGCGACCGTTTTCGGGAGATAGAGATCGGCGGGATTAAAATTGATTATTACGATTCCAGGAACCGGATTGTGCACGAGGTGAAGAAATCGGACAAGATGGAGGAGGCCCACGTGTGGCAGCTCAAATACTACCTCTATGTGCTGGAGCAGTGCGGGGTGGAGGCGCCTTCGGGGATTCTCGAATATCCACGGCTTCGGAAGCGTACCGAAGTGTGGCTCTCGGAGCCCGACCGCCAGCAGATTGCCGCTATGCAGGCCGATATCGAAAGAATCGTGAACGCCGGACAATGTCCGGAACGGTTGCCCAAAAGCCGGTGCCGCAACTGCAGCTATTTCGATTTTTGCTGGAGCGGGGAGGAAGAGTGATGGGCTGATTTGGTAATGTGCTGATGTGTTGATGTGCTGATGTGATAATGTGCTGATGTGTTGATGTGGTAATGATTAATAGGATAATTTTTAAAGTTATGGAGAATAGAAATGTTGTTTTAGAGAAGTGTATGGAGTTTTCGTTATTGATAATTGAGTTTTGTGAAGTTTTGGAAGAAAAGAAAAAGTATGTTGTAGCAAAACAATTATTGCGTTCGGGAACTTCGATCGGAGCAAATATTTATGAGGCCCAGTCATCAGAAAGCAGGGCCGATTTTATCCATAAACTCAAAATAGCAGCCAAAGAAGCTTGTGAAACAGAATACTGGCTAACACTCTGCAACAGGAGTAAAAGCTATCCAGCCTCAGATGCTTTAACAACAGAATTACTATCCATCCAAAAACTACTGGGTAAAATAATCAGCTCAACCAAAAACAGATCATATTAACCCATCAAACTCATCAGCACATTAAAAAATCAACACTCCATGAAAAAAACTTACTACCTGTTCAACCCCGGGCGCTTGTCGCGAAAAGACAACACGCTGCAGTTTGTCGCCTTCGATGAGGATGGCAACGAGCAGCCAGCCCGTTACCTGCCGGTGGAAAACGTTGAGGAGCTGTATGCCTTTGGCGCCCTCGACGGCAATTCGGCGCTTTTTAATTTTTTGGGACAGAGCCAGATCCCGGTTCATTTTTTCGATTACTACGAAAACTATACGGGCAGTTTTATGCCCAAAGATGCGCTGTTGTCGGGAAAGATGATTGTGGCGCAGGTGGGGCATTACAAGTCGAAGGCGAAACGGATGGCGATTGCACAGCAAATCCTGAAAGGAGCAGCCTTTAATATGGTCAAGAACCTGCGCTACTACCATACGCGCGGAAAAGACCTGGAGTACCAGATCGGGGCGATTGAGACTTTTTCGGGACAACTCTCGTCGGCAACAGCAATTGATGAGCTGATGGGGATCGAAGGGAATATCCGTAAAGCTTACTATGAATCGTTCGACCTGATCCTGAATGATTTTACGATGGGCGGAAGGTCGTATCAGCCCCCGCACAACGAAGTAAACGCGTTGGTGTCGTTCGGTAACATGATGTGTTATTCGCAGTGCCTGAAAGCCATTCACCAAACCCAGCTCAATCCGACAATTTCATTCCTGCACGAACCGGGCGAAAGGCGTTATTCGCTGGCGCTCGATCTGGCCGAGGTGTTCAAACCCATTCTGGTCGACCGGGTGATCTTTAAACTGCTCAACAAAAGGGAGCTGCAGGCCTCCGATTTTGAAGAGGGACTCAACCGGGTGCTGCTCAAACCGCGGGGCAAAAAGACATTTGTGCAGGCGTTCGAAGACCGGCTCAACGAAACCATTATGCACCGAACGCTCAGGCGGCAGGTTAGCTACAAATACCTGGTCAGGCTCGAATGTTACAAGCTGGCCAAGCATTTGTTGGATATCGAAGCGTATAAACCATTGAAAATGTGGTGGTAAAAAGCCAGAGCGGAAGCGTCCGACGGTCCCCAGGCGGCCCGGTCGTTTAGACAGCTTCAGCTTTGGCTCCATGCCCTTTAATCCAATAAGTTATGTATGTCATAGCGGTTTACGATGTAGGTGAAAAGCGGGTGGGTAAGATGCTCAAATTGTTCCGTAAATACCTGAACTGGATCCAGAATTCGGTTTTCGAAGGGGAGATCAGTCCGGCCAAACTGGAGGAATTGAAAATAAAAGCCCGCGATATGATGGACGAGACGACCGACAGCCTGATCTTTTTTTACAGCCGCCAGGAAAAATGGCTGGGCAAAGAGATTGTCGGAAAGGAGCGTAATCCGCTCGATAACATCCTCTGACGGTTGTCGGTGGAGGAGCCGGTCTCTCCGGGAAGGACCGTTTCCTGACTATTTGCCTTCTCAGAGTTCTTTGACATATTGAAAACCAGTTTGATAGCCAGGTTGTCGCTCTCCGGTCATTTGAGGGCAATTGGCCACCGACGACAAAAAGGGGGCCCCAAAGCCTTTTGCGTCTTCGTAACAACTTTATAACCAGTTGTTTTTTTTAGGTTGTCGAACGGCTTCTAATCGCACCATCGTGGAATTGAAACGGTGTTCGGCATTCAAAAGCCTGCGACCCTTCAAACTTCTAATCGCACCATCGTGGAATTGAAACATCAAAATTGCAATTCCGCAATATGCTGAAATCGCTTCTAATCGCACCATCGTGGAATTGAAACATTTGATTGACGCAGTGTCGTTCACAGACGCAGAGCTTCTAATCGCACCATCGTGGAATTGAAACTTGTTCCGGGCTGGATTGTATTTGTTTCCCAGTATTCTTCTAATCGCACCATCGTGGAATTGAAACACTTGACCTTTTAGCGCGGTAAGCAATGCGGTTTCGCTTCTAATCGCACCATCGTGGAATTGAAACGGTTTAGTGACATTAACGCCTCTTTGATTCCTAAAACTTCTAATCGCACCATCGTGGAATTGAAACTACGGAATCCTCAATACCCTCGGTATTGGGGCCGCTTCTAATCGCACCATCGTGGAATTGAAACTTTACAGTCGCCCCGATGCCGTAACCATCCGCTTCCTTCTAATCGCACCATCGTGGAATTGAAACCGCAACTATACTTAATATTGACCGCTGGGAAATTGCTTCTAATCGCACCATCGTGGAATTGAAACTTGGGTGTCTGAAAATAACGGCTAATAGATGTTGGCTTCTAATCGCACCATCGTGGAATTGAAACGGGCATCAACCGGCCAGAACGTCACAGGACCCGCCGCTTCTAATCGCACCATCGTGGAATTGAAACAAAGTCCTGTTTTGTCTTCGATTTCGCGGGCGTAGCTTCTAATCGCACCATCGTGGAATTGAAACTTATCAGCCAGAAGGATTAAACAAATGCAAAACGCTCTTCTAATCGCACCATCGTGGAATTGAAACTCAATCAATCAAGTTCAGTACTTTGCGACGAATCGCTTCTAATCGCACCATCGTGGAATTGAAACACAATGACCCCCGGTGGACGGTAATCTGGAGAGAGCTTCTAATCGCACCATCGTGGAATTGAAACAAGAAAAGCATCAACGATTGTGGTTTTTCCTGTTCCGCTTCTAATCGCACCATCGTGGAATTGAAACATAGTTAACTTACCTTCAGTACAGTAATACGGAAATCTTCTAATCGC
>JARKOX010000244.1 GCA_029975525.1 Prolixibacteraceae bacterium
CTCTGGCCCAGATCAATTTCAGGATTGGTGATTTCCCTGAAAATTCGCGCAAAATCATTGAGCATATCGGAAAAGCCAAAGCCGCAGGAGCCGAACTGGTTGTTTTTTCGGAACTTGCCGTAACCGGCTATTATCCGCACGACCTGCTCGAAAAGAAGGAGTTCATTATGCGTGCCGGGCAGGCTGTCCGTGAAATAGCCGCTGCCTGCCAGGGGATTACAGCGTTGGTGGGCGCCCCTTCGCTGAACCAGAGCGAACGGGGAAAAAATTTGTACAACTCCGCCTTTTTCCTGGCCGACGGGCAGATCAGGGATGTTTTCCACAAATCGCTGCTTCCTACCTACGATGTTTTCGATGAGTACCGCCATTTTGAGCCGAACCGCGACTTCCGTTTGCTGGAATTCAACGGCCGGAAGCTGGCCGTTACCCTTTGCGAGGATGTGTGGGACGAATTGCCCTCTTTTAGCGAGTTTTCGCGCAATAAACTGTACCAAACCTCACCGCTGGCCGAACTGGCCAAATTGGGCCCCGAAATCGTGATTAACCTGTCGGCATCGCCCTTTTCCTACAACCAGGAGAACTGGCGGAAAAATGTGCTGGTGCAAAAAGCCTGTACATATGGGCTGCCGGTGGTTTACGTAAACCAGGTGGGCGCCCATGCCGAGATGATTTTCGACGGCGGATCGGTGGTTATCGATCCCAGTGGCCGGATTATCCATGAGCTGAAATATTTTGAAGAAGATTTCCGGGTGGTGGACCTGGACAATCAAAGCCCGCCTCAACTACAGGAACCGTCCGAAGCGATCGCTAAAATCCACGATGCACTGGTTTTGGGGATCCGCGATTATTTCCGGAAAACCGGGTTCAGCAAAGCAGTACTCGGACTTTCGGGCGGAATCGATTCGGCCCTGGTCGCCGTACTGGCAGTCAGGGCGCTGGGCGCCGAAAATGTGCGAGGATTGCTGATGCCGTCGCAATATTCGTCGCAGCACAGTGTGGACGACGCCCGCCAACTGGCGGAAAACCTGGGAATCCGTTACGACCTGCTGCAGATTCAGGAGGCGGTTGACCATATTAACCACACGCTGTCGCCGCTCTTTGCAGGCCTCCCGGCCGATATCACCGAAGAAAATATCCAGGCCCGGACCCGCGGAATTTTAGTCATGGCCGTTTCAAATAAGTTTAACCACATCCTGCTGAATACCACCAATAAAAGTGAAGCAGCCGTGGGCTACGGCACCCTGTATGGCGATATGAACGGCGGCCTTTCGGTTTTGGGCGATGTGTACAAAACCGACGTTTATCATCTCTCCCGCTTGATCAACCGCAACAGGGAAATTATCCCCGAAAATTCCATTCTGAAACCCCCTTCGGCGGAATTACGCCCCGATCAGAAAGATACCGACTCGTTGCCCGAATACGACGTGCTCGACCCGATCCTTTTCCGTTTTATTGAGCAAAACCAGTCACCTGCCGAAATTGCCCAGGCCGGTTTTGACCTGCCGCTGGTCGAGAAAATCGTGCGAATGGTCAATCTGAATGAATACAAACGTTTTCAGGCCGCCCCGGTTTTGCGAATAAGTTCAAAAGCATTCGGATTTGGAAGAAAAATGCCGCTGGTGGCGAAATATTAGTTTTGTCGATTTTCACCGGAATTGTCATTTTTGGTTTTCAGCCGGTTAGCAGTAAATTGAAAACAGGCTAAATAATATTGAGCGGAAACCAGTTAAAATAAATTTGTTTAACTTTGATGCTGTAAAACATATTTAAAGGTTAATATATGTTGCATGTTGAGTCGGGGATCAGAGAGATTCTGGAGAATTCGAAATCGTTGTTTTACCTTTTGTCTCCTGAAGATAAGGAAGATTTTCCCAATCAAATTTCGCTTTCCAATTATAAAAAGAATGAATTTATTTTCAAGGAAGGTGATAAACCCTCTGGGTTTATGATACTGGTAAGCGGAAAGGTGAAAATCTTCAAGGAAGGAGTTGGCGGGCGCGAACAGATTTTGCGGATGTCGAAACCGCTGGGCGTGATTGGTTACCGGGCGCTTTTTGCTGAAGAAAACCACATTGCTTCGGCCGTTACCCTCGAAGAGTCGGTGATTTGTACGGTCAGTTCTGATTTTATCTTCAACCGGGCGCTCAAAAACAGCGATTTTTCGTTCCGACTCATTCGCAAATTAGCCAAGGAACTGGGATTCTCCAACTCCCGGACGGTTACCCTCACCCAGAAACATATCCGCGGGCGCCTGGCCGAGTCGCTGATCCTGCTTAAAGACAAGTACGGATTTGAAAACGATGGGACTACCCTTCGTGTTTACATGTCGCGCGAGGATATCGCCAACCTTTCGAACATGACCACTTCCAATGCCATCCGGACACTTTCGACCTTTGCCAATGAAAAGCTGATCGCCATCGACGGGCGCAAAATCAAAATCCTCGACGTCCTGAAACTTGATCGGATCAGTAAGCTGGGCTAACGGCTTGGTATCGTATTTACTCCTGCATGTAGATCCTTTTCACCCGCTGTGAAATTCCGGTGAGAATTTCATACGGAATGGTTCCGGCGGTGGCTGCAACTTCTGTTACCGGGATGTGGGTCCCGAAGAACTCCACTTCGTCGCCTGCTTTAACGGGAACCCCGGTTACATCGATCATGCACATGTCCATGCAGATGTTTCCGATGATTGGTACGCGTTTGCCGCCGGTAAAGGCAGATCCGTGGGCATTGCCCAGACGGCGGTCCAGTCCGTCGGCGTAACCCAGCGGGACAATGGCTATGGTTGTTTCCCGCCCCACTTTTCCGGCGCGGCTGTAACCCACCGTTTCTTCGGGAGATACGGTTTTGATTTGGGATACCACACTTTTCAGGATGCTGATGTTTTGGAGCGGAAGTCCGGTACAACTTACCCCGTAAAGTCCGATTCCCAGTCTTACCATTTCAAACTGGCTGTCCGAAAAACGTTCAATCCCGCCTGAGTTGAGGATGTGCCGGTCAACAGGATAGCCAATCCGGGAGAGGAGTTGGCGGCTCAGTTTTTCAAAAGCTGCCATCTGTTCGCGGGTAAAATCGTCGAAAGAGGGATCGTCACTGGCTGCCAGATGCGAAAAAACCGATTGTACATGCAGCTGCGGGTTGCGTTCGAGCAACCGGGAGACCCACTCAATTTCCTCGCTCGTTTTAAAACCGAGTCGGTTCATGCCGGTGTCGATTTTCAGGTGTACCGGAAATTCGCGCAGGGCGTTGTGTTCTACTGCTGCTGCAAAATCCTGCGCCAATTCGGGCGAGTAGAGGTTGGGTTCGAGTTGGTAGTCGATCAGTAGCTGGAAGCTGTGGGCTTCGGGGTTCATCACGATAATGGGCAGGTAAATTCCTGCGTTGCGCAGTTCCACTCCCTCGTCGGCCACAGCCACTGCCAGGTAATCCACCCGCTGGAATTGCAGCAGTTTGGCAATTTCCACGTCACCGCTTCCGTAGGAAAAGGCTTTTACCATCACCATAATTTTGGTTTCCGGTTTCAGCAGCGCCCTGAATTGGTTCAGGTTATCGGTGAGTGCGTTGAGGTTAATCTCCAGCACCGTTTGATGCGATTTTTTTTGCAGGAGCGACGAGATCTCCTCGAAGCGGAAATCGCGGGCCCCTTTAATCAGGATGGCCGCTTCGGCAAACCGGGCGGCTTTAAACCGGGTAATAAATGCGCGGGTGTCGCTGTAAAATTCTGTTTTGAGGGAGAAAAGCGGAGCGGCTTTTTCGATTTCAGGGCCAATTCCGATCAGTAACTCCACTTCCGAATCGACCAGCAGTTTGTTTACCTGCCGGTACAGTTCGCCCCGCGAAAAGCCCGACTGCCGGATGTCGGAAAGGATAACGATCTTTTTCAGGTGGTTTTTTTCGGCCTGCCGGGCAAGTACCGACAGGGCAATATCGAGCGAGTTGATATCGGAGTTGTAATAGTCGTTCAACAGCAAGCAGTTGTTGATACCGCGTTTCAGTTCGAGGCGCATCGCCAGCGGTTCGAGGGTGGAAAAACGGGGAAGCAGCACCCTCACCGGCGCATTTAGCGCCACCAGCGCAGCAAAGCAGTGACAGGCATTTTCAACCGACGAGGAATCGGCAAACGGGATGCTGAACGTGACGGTCTGTCCGTTCCAATTGGCTTCGAGCCGGGTATTTCCGTTTTCGGCTTTTACCGTAAACCGGATCAGCACCTTTTTATCCTGCAGGCTCCAATCCACCGGAGCAATTCCGTTTTCCTGACAAAATTGGTAGGTCAGTGGTGCCACCTGGGGCTGGTCGGCACAAAAAACGAGCTGCTCGGCCCGGGAAAAAAGCAGAAGTTTTTCGGCTGCTTTTTCGCTGAAACTGCTGAAGTTCTCCTGGTGGGCATCGCCGATGTTGGTAAAAATTCCAATTGCCGGGCGGATGATCTTTTCCAGATGGGCCATTTCGCCGGGCTGGGATATACCGGCTTCGAAAATGGCCAGGTTGTGGCCCGCTTCGATGTGCCAGACCGACAACGGAACACCGACTTGCGAGTTGTAACTTTTGGGACTGCGGACTATGGAGAAAGTGTCGGACAGTAAGTCGTGGAGCCACTCTTTGATGACGGTTTTCCCGTTGCTGCCGGTGATGCCGATCACCGGGAACAGAAACCGGGAGCGGTGGAAAGCTGCCAGTTTTTGCAGGGCTTCGAGCGTGTCAGGCACTGCGATGAATGCCGTTCCGGGCGTCTGTTCCCACGCGGGATTTCGTTGCGAAATCACAAAAACCGGCACTTTTTTGCGGATCAGTTCGCTGATGTAAAGGTGCCCGTTGTTGCGCGGGCCGGTCAGGGCAAAAAAGAGTGATTTTTCGCCCTGCAGCATGGTGCGGCTGTCGGTAACAAGTTGTCCGATGGTAAATTCGGGAGACAGGTCACCGGCAACAATTTCTCCTCCGGTAATCCGGGCTATTTCAGCAATGGTATATGATTTCATCAGTTTTGGGTAGCTTGTTGGTAGCAACGGCGGCACAACGGTTCATAAATATCTTTTTCGCCCAGTAAAACAACCTGGTTTTTTTGCGACAAGCGGTGCGAATACTGGGCAATACTTCCGCAACGCACACAAACCGCGTGCACTTTGGTTACAAAATCGGCAACAGCCATCAGTGCAGGCATCGGGCCAAATGGGGCGCCTTTGAAGTCCATGTCTAATCCGGCAACGATTACCCTTGTTCCCATGTTGGCCAGTTTTATCACTACGTCGACCAGGTTTTTGTCGAAAAATTGCGCTTCGTCAATTCCCACCACATCCACATCGGCAGCCAGCAGCAGGATGTTGGAAGAGTTGTCGACCGGTGTGGAGCGGATCGAATTTTCGTCGTGCGAAACCACTTCGCCGGCCGAGTAGCGCACATCAATGGCAGGCTTGAAAATTTCGGTTTTCTGGCGGGCAATTTTGGCCCGTTTCATCCGTCGGATCAACTCTTCGGTCTTTCCCGAAAACATAGAGCCGGTAATCACCTCGATGCTGCCTGTTTTTATGCCGCTGTTTAAATCCCTTTCAATAAACATGTAACGTAGTTATTGCGTCAGAAATTAGTACTTTTACGTGCTGTAAATAAAAATGCAAAGAAAGTTAAAGCTTCATTTCCGAAAAAAAAATTAATTCACCGGTTCTGTGAAACTTTTTTGACAACGTTTTGCGTTTGAATTTTGGGAGGTCGAAATTTTTTGAAAACCAGAAATTTATAGGATGAAGATGGAAAGCAAAAAGTTGATAACGATTTTGTTGCGCGATGTCCGCGAGTTGGAGGAGCTGATTGTTGAGATGAAAGCCACCGGCAGTTGCGATTTACTGGAGATGGAATTGTTGCTGACCCGCATATCGGGCGTTCGCCATTTGCTGGAGGTGTTCGGTGAAAGTATCGATCATCGCGTGCCGGCAGTTGAGAAGGTGCCGGCTGCACCGGTTTTTGAACCGGCTTTGAAACAGGAGCCGGCGCCCGCATCAATTGCCGAACCTGCACCAGTTGTTAAAGAGGCAGTGCCGGTTGTTGCTGAAGTTGCCAGAGTATTTCCTCCGAAAACAGAACCGGTTGGCTCTCCGGCGCCGGCCATTGTTCCGGAACCGGCTGTGGTCCAGCCCGAGGTGGTCTTCGCAGCCGAACCTGTCCAGCCGGCAGAAACGGATGATGACGGCGATGAAATGGAGCTGGAAGAGGAGCAGGTTTCCGTAAACACGGAAAAACAGACCCTGGGTGAAAAATTTGTTGTCGAAAAATCGATGAACGATCTGCTGATGGAGAAGAACAAAGGGGATTACAAGTTTTCGAAGATGCCGGTCGGCAGTCTGCAGGCAGCAATTGGTATCAACGATCGTTTTCTTTTTATTCGCGAACTGTTCGACGGCAAGGCCGATGCTTTCGCCCAAACCATCCAGCAGCTCGATTCCATGCATTCGACACATGAAGCGGCTGTTTACCTGCGCGAAAATTTCAAATGGAAAAAGAGCGAAACCAGCCTTAAATTTATGGACCTGGTCAAACGCCGTTATCAGTAATTTCTCGATTTATCATTCATGACAGGCATAAAAAAAAGCCCGGGGAAGTTGTGGGTAGTTCCCACGCCCATTGGTAACCTGGAAGATATGACCTACCGGGCTGTCCGGATTTTGGGCGAGGCCGACCTCATTCTGGCCGAAGATACCCGTACCTCGTCTCGACTGCTCGAACATTACCAGATTCGCAATAAAATGGCTTCGCACCACAAGTTTAACGAACACCGTGCAGTCGAGCGGGTGGCTGACCGTATTGAAGCCGGCGAACAGGTGGCGCTCATCTCCGACGCCGGCACGCCCGGCATTTCCGATCCGGGGTTTTTGCTGGTGCGCACCTGCGTGGAGAAAGGACTCGACGTAGAATGCCTGCCCGGCCCCACTGCCCTGATCCCGGCGTTGGTCAACTCCGGACTGCCGGCCGACCGGTTTGTTTTTGAAGGATTTTTACCCGTAAAAAAAGGGCGGCAGAAACGGCTCTCGGAACTCGCCGAAGAAGCCCGTTCCATCATTTTTTATGAATCGCCGCACCGGCTGGTGAAACTTCTGGGAGAGCTGGTTACCTTTTTGGGAGCCGACCGCAACTGCTGCGTTTGTCGCGAATTATCAAAACTACATGAGGAAAACCTGCGGGGAACGGCTGAACAGCTGCTTGCCCATTTCGGGGAAAACCCGCCGCGCGGAGAGATTGTGGTCGTGGTACAGGGTACTTCAAAAAAGAAAGGGGAACAACTTCCCCCTTCTGAAATTTGAACCAAAGCCTGCTTATTTACCTGAACAACTGTTATTAACCCGCAATCGGCTTGACAGCCTGCTATTGCGTTTTTAAATGAGAACTCAAAAGAAGATTATTTTCCTTGTTTCAAATCAAATTATAATCGCTTACCAAAGATAAAAAAAGATTCCAATAAAACACTATTTTGTCTTAAATTATTTTTTGACGGAAATCTATTTAAAACGTTTGGATGAAACGCTATCGCCATCTTTTTTTCGACCTCGACAACACGGTCTGGGATTTTACCCGCAATTCAAGGCATGCGCTGGAAGAGACTTTTGAAGCCTGCCAACTGCAGAATGGTCCGGTTTCCTTTTGTGATTTTAACCGGGTTTACAACGAATTCAATGATAAACTGTGGGAGCTTTACCGCCAGAACGGCATCACCAAACAGGAGCTGATGACCAAACGTTTTGACCTCACTTTTGAGGAGTTGGAGGTTCGTGGAGTCGACAGCCGGCAGTTCAACGACTGGTATTTGTCGAGGATGCCCCTGCAAACCCGCCTTTGTGACGGAGCCGAAATGGTCCTCCGGACGTTGGCTGGCCGTTACGAACTGTATGTGATCACCAACGGTTTTACGGAGGTTCAGCACAAAAAGCTGGAGAATTCGGGAATTAACCGTTATTTCCGCAAAGTGTTTATTTCGGAAGTTATTAAAGCGCCCAAACCCGATCCTGAGATTTTTCTTCATGCCCTCAAATCGTCGAATGCGCGAAAGCGCGAGAGCCTGATGATCGGTGATTCATGGGAAATTGACGTGTTGGGGGCCATGCAGGTCGGGCTCGACCAGGTACACTATGCCCCCGGATTGGAGTCGTGCGATTTTACGGCAGAGGAGCTGGCGCAGATCGGGAAAAAACAGACCCTCACCCGGCGGATCAACAATCTGGCACAACTGCTGGAGTGGCTCTGATGAACCTCCGGTTTTCAATTTACCGCATAAAATAGCTGTCGGGACAGTGGAAGCCAGAGGTTAACCCAAAAGTAAAAAGGCGGGATTAACGTTTCATAATCCCGTAGCACATGATTTTCAGGATGATATCCACGCTGCGTTCCAGGTTGACGGTCCCGTAGGTTCCGGCCGAAAGCGGCATTTCAAGCCCTTTGATGGCGGTGGTAATCCCGATGGCTGCCAGGTTAAAATCGTAGATCTCGAATTCGTTTTTGCGGACGCCCTCAATCAGGATTCTTTTGATCATCCGGATCTCATCCTGTTCGTAACGGCTTTTGATCTCTTCGATGAAACCCAGCGCCGTCACATCATTTTCGAGGGCGTGGTAAAAGTTGGCCAGATTGCGGAAGGTATTGATTTTGGTCAGGATATAATCGCGCAGTTTATCTACCGGATCGGTATTCCGGTTGACCACTTTGTCGAGTTCGCGTGCCAAAATATCCACCTCCTTCATGATAACAGCCTGAAAAAGGTCTTCCTTGCTTTTGAAATAGTAATAAAGGGAGCTTTTCCCTTTTCGTACAGCATTGGCAATGTCATCAAGGGTGGTTTTTTTGTATCCGTATTTGCTGAAAATTTCCTGGGCGATTTTCAGAATATTTTCCCGGTTGATGTCTTTTTTGGTGCTGTTTTCAGAAGCATTTTGCATGGTTAAACTCTCCTGTTAGGTTCAAAATGAAGCAAAGATAATCGAAAAAATTAGAATCAGTAATTTGATCCGGGTTGGTTATTTCCCATCGCCAGCCTGAAATCGAGCTGCTTTTTTTCAAGATTGGTACGCCAGATTTTCACTTTCACCTCATCGCCAAGCTGAAATTTACGTTGGGAGTGTTTTCCTTCCAGGGCATAATTTTTTTCGTCGAAAATGTAAAAATCGTCGTCAATTTCGCTGATCGGGACCATTCCTTCGATTTTGTTTTCCAGTTCGACGTAGATTCCCCAGTCTGTCACTCCCGAAATGACACCCGGGTAAATTTCGCCCACGTGGTCCTGCATAAATTCCACCTGTTTATATTTAACCGAAGCGCGTTCGGCATTGGCGGCGCGTCCTTCCATGTCCGAAGAGTGGCGGCACATCTCTTCGTATTTGGCTGCGCTGACGCTGTGCCCGTCTTCCAGGTAACGTTCCAGCAACCGGTGGACCATCACATCGGGATAACGGCGGATGGGCGAGGTAAAATGGGTGTAATACTCAAATGCCAATCCGTAGTGGCCAATGTTGCGGGTGGAATATTCAGCTTTGGCCATCGCACGGATCGCCAGCATTTCAACTACATTTTGCTCTTTTTTCCCTTTTACATTGTTCAGCAGGTTGTTCATCGAGGTGGCAATGGTTTTGGGCGTAACCAGCTGGATACCATACCCGAATTTGTGTATAAAGTTGTTGAAGTTGTCCAGCTTTTCCGGATCGGGCCGGTCGTGGATCCGGTAAACGAAAGTTTTCGGGGTGTTTTTCTTCGAGGGTTTGCCGATGAGTTCCGCCACTTTGCGGTTGGCCAGCAGCATAAACTCTTCGATCAGCTTATTGGCTTCTTTGGCCTCTTTAAAGTAAACCGAAAGCGGGCGGCCTGCTTCATCAATGTCGAATTTGATTTCGACGCGTTCAAAAGCAATTGAACCGGCGCGGAATCTCTCTTCGCGCAGTTTTTCAGCCAACGCATTCAGTTGCAGGATCTCGTCAGCCAGGTCGCCCTGCCCGGTTTCGATAACCGATTGTGCCTCTTCGTAGGAAAAGCGGCGGTCGGAACAGACAATTGTGCGGCCAAACCACTGTTTGAGGACCTGTGCATGGTCGTTCATTTCGAAAACCGCCGAAAAGCAGAGCTTCTCTTCGTTGGGACGCAGCGAACAAACCCCGTTCGAGAGCCGTTCGGGGAGCATGGGCACCACCCGGTCGACAAGGTAAACCGAGGTTGCCCGCTCGTAAGCTTCGTCGTCGAGCAGGGTGGCGGGCCGCACATAATAGGATACGTCGGCGATGTGCACACCAATCTCCCAGTTTCCGTTTTCAAGGCGGCGAACCGACAGGGCATCGTCAAAATCTTTGGCGTCGGCCGGGTCGATCGTGAAGGTGGTAACCTGTCGGAAATCGCGCCGTTTCCGGTATTCTTCGGGCGGAATTTCCAGCGGAATTTTGTCGGCAGCTTTTTCAACATTCGGCGGAAATTTCCGGGGGAGGTCAAATTCGGCCAGGATCGCGTGCATTTCAGCGTCGTTGTCCCCCCGGTTTCCGAGCACTTCGGTGATGCGGCCTACCGGATTTTTGGCATTGGCCGGCCATTCGCTGATTTCGGCAATGGCTTTCTGCCCGTCTTGGGCATTGTTCAGGCTGTCGGCCGGAATAAAAATATCGAAGCCTATCTTCCCGGATGGGAGTAAAAAAGCGTAATTTTTGGTTCGTTGTACGGTCCCGACAAAGAATTTTTTGGCCCGTTCGACAATCTCCACCACTTCGCCTTCCTGTTCGTGCTTCTTGCGGCGTGCATAAAGTTGTACGCGCACTTTGTCGCCCTCCATGGCGTGGTTCAGGTTTCGGGCTGAAACCATCACCGGCGTTTCGATCTCTTCGCCGCGGATGTAAGCAAAACCCTGCGGCTGAATTTCAACCAGGCCGATGAGGTAGCCGCCGCGCGATTTGAGTTGGTATTTGCCGCGCGAAACTATTTCGAGGTAGTTGTTCTCGCACAGCTCTTCGAGTACCACGTTGACCAGCCGCCGCGATTCCTGATCTTTAATATCCAGCAGGGAAGAGACCTGTTTATAGTTTACCGTCTTCCCCGGGTCGTCGTACAAGAGCGACAACACGGCATTTTTTAGGTTCTTCTTATTAAAGGCGGCCAGTTTTTCTCTATTTTTTTTCTTCTTTTTAGCCATGAAACCAAAATTTGAGTTGAAGTTAAGAAAGCTTCTCCGGAAAAAGAGCGCAGAAATAACAAAGTTTCAGAATTCTTTACAAAGGGATAAAAAAATTAGGGAGCTCATCAGCTCCCTAATCAAATGTTAACCCCCAAACACACAATGTCAGATCTGTATCTGACGTGAAGTACTGCTAAGGTAGGAACTTATTTAAAAAGTAAAAAACTTTTTCAGACTAAAATTGTCTAAAAATCGCCTCATTCTCATTTTGGGGTATATCCCATTCATATTTCAGCCGATATTCTGATTCGGCCTTCTCCCAGATTAACATCGGGTTACGACTTTCCGCGAGCAGTTCGTAAGCACGTTCGGTGATCGGTTCGATGGCCCTCCCGTATCGGTGGAAAAAAGTTTTAAAATCGGGATAACGGATTCCGGTTTGTTTGGCAACATCAAATTGCTGCTCGAGCATCTCGGGGACTTTTTCAGCAGTTACCACCTCAAACGAGCAAGGAAGCCGGTAATTCGGGCGCAGAGAGGGGAGGCGGGCTGGCAACTGGTCGTTGCCGGGGAGCGTGGTAATTTCCGGCGAAAAAGCTGCAAACCGGTCCCGGGCCGTTTCCACAAAATTGTTTTTCCCGGATCGGCAGGTAGCCGTTACCGCAATCGGGGAGGAGATTCCGTTCAGCAGCCAGCGGCAGTTTTTTTCGGAATAGACCAGCGAAAAGTTTTCCCACGGGAGAAAATTCAGTAGCATGGCGGGGCGGTCTGAAATTTTTTGCTTCCGGAAAAGAGGGGCTTCACACCGGAGGCGGTTGCCCGAAAGCGGATCATGCAGGAGAAGTTGTCCGTTTTTTTCTTCCACGGAGAGGTAGTTCAGGACGGTTCCGCCCGAGGCAAAAACCGCTTTCAGTAATTCGGTTGTCAGTCGCGTAACATTGATCTGGAGCTCTTCAAAAAGCCACGCTTCGGTCACCTTCCAGGGCAGAGAATCCAGTTCGTTTTTTAGTTTTACTTTTCTGGTTTTCTGATGGTATTGGTTTTTCCAGAGGGCGTCGGTAGCCTGTACCAGCCAGGCGCCGGGCAAACCGCTGCCGGCATAAAGTGTTTTTACGGACCTGAACAGGTGCGGGGCTGGCTGTCGCAGTTTGTTCAGCAACTTCCGTTTGGCCAGGCATCGGGGCAACTGCCCATACGCGAGCGGGAAGGTGTAAAAAGTTTCCCACCGGTCGGTGCGGACCAGATCGGTTTCATAAACAGCCAGTACCGGCTTTCCGGAAAGCTGGAGCTGCAGGGCCTGTAGCGCCTCTGGCAGGCCGGGATTTACAAAACAGGCTGCAAATTTCTTCCCGGTTATGTCGTTCCATATTTCCTGACGGATTGTTTCTTTCATTCCAGGTGATTGTAACGGATGCGAATTTAAGTTATTTAACAAGCTGTAAATGGCATTGTTTGCAGGAATTTGTATGTTTGTAGTCCGTTTTTGGGCTACTGAAAAGGCTCGTAACGCTCACAAAATGTTAATGATTAGTTCAGCGAAAGTGATAAAAAGAACAATATTGGTACGGGCAAAACAAGCCCTCGGTTTTCCCTTGGTTTTTGGCGGCGTTGTGGTTTCTTTGGCAATTTACAGTTCGTGTGCCAACCAGGGAATGCCCACCGGCGGCCCAAAAGATTCCCTTCCCCCGGTGTTGGTCGAAACTTCACCCGTTATGCGCGGAGTTAATTTCAAGGGGAAAGAGGTCCGTCTGACCTTCAACGAATATGTTATTCCCGACGAAGTTTCCGAAGCGCTGGTGGTATCGCCGCCCCTTTCAAAACGTCCCACGATCCGGACCAAATCGAAATCGCTGATTGTGGGGTTCAACGAAGAGCTGAAATCCAACGCCACCTATTCACTTGATTTTAAAGATGCCGTAGCCGACAACAACGAGCGGAACCCTTACCGGGGGCTGCGTTTTCTGTTCAGCACCGGTTCGGTCATCGATACCCTGCGGGTGGCCGGCGTGGTTAAAAATGCGTTTGACCTCGAAGTGGTCGAAAAAATGCAGGTGATGCTGCACCGCAACCTCCACGATTCGGCGGTTTACCGGGTCAAACCCGATTATATTGCCCGCTCCGACAAGCGGGGGCTTTTCCTGTTCGACAATGTGGCGCCCGGCACTTATCACCTTTTTGCCCTGAACGATGCCAACAGCAACATGCTTTATGACGAAGGTGCGGAAGAAATTGCCTTTGCCGATACACTGGTAGTGCCGTCGGCTGAATTTGTTTCCGAACCCGACACGTTGGTCAAAGGCGTTGATTCGCTGCTGGTGCTCGGTTACACCCGTTTTCAGCCCGACCCGTTTTATCTGCGGATGTTTACCGAAAAGGTATTCGACCAGTTTCTGGATAAAAAACTGCGAAACGCGCGGCATCACCTGGAGTTTGTATTCAACGAACCGGTGGCCGATACGTTTAACGTCAGGTTACTCAACCGGGAAGCCAAAGATTGGTACCTGATGGAGCCCAACCCCGAAATGGACTCGATCATCTTCTGGGTAACCGATACGCTGGTGGCCAACCTGGACACCCTGCAACTGGAGCTGACCTACAATCGCCTGGATTCGCTCAAACAGCTCTATTTAGCCAAGGATACCCTGCACATGGTTTTTACTGAAAAAGAAAAAACCGAAGTGCGCCGCCGGAAAAAAGAGGAGGAAAAACCTGAAATTCCACAGTTTGTGTTTTCCGACAATATCAAGTCAACGGGTTTTGACCTCAATCTGCCCGTTTTGTTGACAGTTCCCGAGCCGGTCCGGAGTTTTGAAACCGAAAAGGTGAAGCTGTTTCTGGCCAACGACCTGACCAACACCCCGCTGAAAATTTCCGTTTTGCCCGACACTGCTGCCTGGCGCACCTACCGGATCGATTTTAAGTGGGAACCCAATACCGAATATCTTTTTGAGATCGATTCGGCTGCCTGTGTCAATATCTACGGGATTTCCAGCCGGAAGGTGCAAAAGAAATTTACCACCCAGCGCGAAGATCATTACGGGCGGATCACCCTCGATTTTACATCGGTTGAAGGAGATATCCTGGTCCAACTCCTCTCCAACAGCAAAGAGGAAAAGGTGATTCAAACGCTGAAAACCGATAAAAACGGCCCGGTAACCTTTGATTATCTTGCTCCCGAAAAATACCGGGTGAAGGTGATTTATGACCACAACCGAAACGGAAAGTGGGATGCCGGCAGTTTCCGGGAGAAACGCCAGCCGGAACGGGTGGCTTACCTGCCTGAAATTGTGAAGGTCCGCTCAAACTGGGAGAGCCAGTACAAATGGGACCTGATGCCGGATCCAACCTTGCATAAAGAGTTGTATGACAAGGAGGCGGAGGAGCAGAAACTTAAAAAGCTGCAGGAAGAACAACGCAAAGAGAAGGAGCAGGAGAGGCGCCAGCAAGCCCCGATGGATAACCTCGGCAGACAGTTTAACACCGGAGGTGGTTTTTAGTCGGATTGGTCTATGAAGGCAACCTCCCTGAAAATATCTCTTTTATTGTTCCTGGCATTTGCAGGAGATCTGCAGGCACAGCCGGTAAAACTGCAACCCGGCGAAAAACTCCGTTACGGAGCTTACTACAACTGGCATTTTATCTGGATCCGAAGCGGCGAGGTCAACTTTAACTTTTCATCGGTTAAAACAGCCGGCACGGAACGCTGGAAGGTGCAGGCCGACGGGCATACTTTCAAAGCGTATGATCTGCTCTACAAAATACGCGACACCTTACAAACCGAATGTCAGCCGGGAACGTTCGAGCCGATTCAGGCCCGGCAGACGATGAACCACGGCGGAAGCCGGGCCGACTACCGCTACCGGCTGGCACCGGCAACCAAAAAGATCTTTTCAGAAGTGAAAAGGTTTGACCAGCCCTTCTTCCGCGATACGCTGGAGCTGGCGCCCGGAATCCGCGATATGCTGGCCACGGCCTACTGGTTTCGGACCATCGATTTCAGCAAGCTGGAAACCGGCAGAAAAATACCCTTTACCATGTTGGTGGACAATGAAGTGCACCACATCTACTACCGTTACCTGGGGAAGGAGACAATCAAAAACCGAAACAACCAATCCTTCAACTGTCACAAATTTTCCATACTTTTATTGCAGGGCGACTTTTTCCCGGCCGGCGAATACCTGAAGGTGTGGATTGACGACAGTCCGCACCGTTTCCCGGTGATGGTAGAAACCAAAATCCTGGTCGGATCGGTAAAGGCAATGCTCGAAACCGCTGAAGTAAACGGTGTCCCGATTTACAGGGACGACAAATAAAAATAGTGATCCCGCAAGGTGATCCGGAGAGAATAGAAGAAAAAACAAATTTGAAAAAAGAGAGATATGGCAAGTGTACGCGCCCTGAAAAAAGATATTGACTACTTGCTTTCGCTGGTAGTCGAAGATTGTATTTATGTGATGAAAACCCACGCCGAAGTGGATAAGGAGAAGGTGATGGACATTGCCCGTTCCATTATTGTGAAACACCGTGAACTGCGGCTTCGCACCAACCATCCCGACGGAAAAGACAATCCGAAACTGGTGAAAGCGTACTACAAAGCCGTGGTAACGGAGTTGTATGCGTCGGCCAATCAGTCGCTTGAGCAGCTTACTGCGCTGATGAGCAAATAATTGCCGCCACTTTAATCCTGCTTTAACCTGCGATGGTGAACCTTCCTGCCCGGGCAGGAAAGGTTATTTTTTTTGCTGAAATGGCCAGAATCCCAACAAATGGCTATTCCAGGAGTGGGAGGTGTGTTTAATTTTGCGGGTAAAATGTGAGGGAATGCCATTCCGGAGATTTTTAAAATATGGGTTATTGTTGGTTCTTCCGGCCTATTTTCTGGTCCTGAGGAATTCAATGAAAAACGGTTTTTTCGTTCGCCCGGCCGTTACGGGTATGTCAGTTTGAATTACAGCCCCTCCCTGCTGTTTGATATCGCTTTAACGGGAAATTATACCGGCCCGATGCTGGTTCCCTACTTCGGGCCGC
>JARKOX010000049.1 GCA_029975525.1 Prolixibacteraceae bacterium
TCCAGCGGGAGACAAACTCTTTTTCGCCGGCCTGTTTGGCCAGATCGAGGGCAAAACAAACCGCATTGTACCACAATGCGTTGATTTCAACAGCCATCCCGCGTCGCTGGACGACCGGGTCGCCATTGACATAGGAATCCATCCAGGTGAGAGCTTTCCGGTCGGCGCCGGCGTAAAGCAGTCCCTGAGCGGTAACAGCAACTGTCGGCAGCCCCTTCCGGTAGCTTTCCAGAATCTCTTTCATCGCCCCGCCAAAGAGGGTCCAAATTTCGTCGGCGCCGTGTCCCTGTTTCATCAGCTCCTGCAGCGTCCAGAAAAACCAGAGGGAAGCGTCGGCCGTATCGTAAACCGGCTTTTCATCGGCAATGGAGCGCGGAAAAAGTCCTTTTTTCAAATGCGGCAGGTAAGTTTTCAGCACCTCGAAAGCCAGCGCGGTATCACCCAGCGCAACCGACAGTCCCGGGAGGGCAACAAAAGTCTGGCGCGTCAGGCTGCCATACCACGGAAAACCGGCAATGATATCGGTTTCATGATTTTTATGCTGAATAAACTGGCTGGCCGCATTCTGCAAGGCCCCCCAGAAGGATTCATTCCCGAAAATTTTATTCATTCCGCGGGTAAAACGCTGCTTGAGTGCAACCGGATTGGCCTCAACAATGCCGGCAGCAAAAACAATACTTTCACCTTTTTCGACCGGCAGCTCAAAATATCCCGGCACAAAAAGGTCTTCCAGAAATTCATACCCCCGGTGTTTCTCCTTGAGGTATTCAAGATTGTAATACCAGTCGGGAACCGGAACAAAATCAACCTCCTTGCTGAACTGCATATAAAGATGCGGATAACCATCGTAAAGCCGCATCCGGATGCCGTTTGCCACCGCTTCATATTTGGTATTGGCAAACAGGTTGGCCTTGCTCAACTGGTGAATACCCCGAAAAGCCAGAAAAGGACGGAAACGCAAAAGGGTTGGCGAATGGGCCTCTTCGAGCGTGTAACGAATGAGCACCTGCGGCTCCTTTTCAACCAGCAGCCGTTCTTTCGACAAGATCACCCCGCCCACCCGGTAAGTGGTTTTTGACACTTTATCCACTTCAAAGCTTTCGATATATTTATGTCCCCTGGGTTCGTAATGTCCGCCCTGGTAGCGGTGGATCCCCAGGTTAAACGCCGCATCATGCTGGATGACCGTTTCATCGAGCGATGAGAGCAGAACATGCTTTTCTCCTTTGAACGCTTCAATCGGGCACACCAGCAACCCGTGATATTTCCGGGTATTACAGCCGCTGATGGTGGTTGAAATATAAGAGCCGGCACGGTTTGACCGGATAATTTCCCGTGAAAGCGAACGCTCCAGGTTGGTGAGCTGGGCTTTGTCAAATTTCAGATAACTCATATTGTATTCCCCTTATGCTTTGGATGTTAAAAATGGTTCAGCAGGTTATTGATCCTCTATTAACTTGCTTCAACAGTCATTTGTTCTTGCCGGTTTCCAAATTCGTCAATCTGCCTCTGAAAATAATCCTTCTCCACACTCAGATCAATCCCGGGAAAACGGTCGGCCAGCCTGCTGACTGTTTGCAGGCTGTTAAGGCAAAACTTCAGGTATTCGTCAGACTTTTTGTTGAACGGGCGATGTGCCACGGCCCGGAGGATATTCTGCACTTCGCGCAGGACCTCATGGCTTTCATCCCCGATAAGCGCAGCCGAGAAAGCCTCCCAGATGTATTGTACCGCTACCGGCGAGAGGTGCAGCATGTCTTCGGCATAAAAACGGTAGTCGCGCAATTCGTCCATCACCATTTCGTAGGAAGGAAAATAGGCGCACCGTTCGGTGCCAAATCCGCGCAACAGTGCATCGATCGCCAGCAGCAGGGTGGCTTTGCTGAGCTGGTTTTCGGTAGCCCCGTCGCTCCAGTGGCGCACCGGACTTACCGTAAACACCACCTTTAACCCGGGATTTACGGCCCACAGATCGGTCAGCAGGTCGCGGTAGAGGCCGGTTATTTCGGCAACCGACAGCCGGAACCGCCGAAAGCCGGAAGCGGGCAGTTTGTGACAGTTGGCTACCACCTGACCGGTAGCTTTCCACTCATAAATCCAGGCCGTCCCGAAAGTCAGAAAAAGAAAACCGGCCTGCTCCAAAAACCGGGAACTTTGCTCCAGCCGGCTGTTCATTTGGGTCAGCGCTTTCTCAGCTGTTTCAGCCGAAAAACGGCTGTGGTGCGAAAAGCTGTGCCACATCCCGCCGCGCTGAAAAAGATCCCCGGCGCTCAGCTGCTTCTTTTCGAGCAGCATGCGCAGACAATTACCGGCAGAAACCGGATTGTACAATATTCCGCAGGGATTGATATCGGTATCAAATTTCAGTTCGGCCATCCTCTCCCCGATATTTTCGGTGAAGCACGATCCAATAAAAAGCTGTTTTTCACGGTATCCCGTTTTCCACGGAAAAACAGGAATGGCAACCGGTGTTCGGAATGTAGCCATCTACTTCACTCTTTTAAAATCTTCACGTTTTAAGACCACTGCCGTCCGCGCCGGGAGATAGAGCTTCAGATAGTGCTGACTGGCAATGTTCCCAACGGGCAGCGTGTAATAAGTCAGCTCCTCATCGATACGGTCCTGTCCGCCAAAGCGGCCGTTGTCGGTGCTGAGGAGCATCCGGTATTTGCCGGCGCCCAGCGGAATGCCGTAATCGGCAAACGACCGTTCGGGATTAAAGTTAAAGACGAACAGGAAAGCTCCGCGGTGGAAAGCGAGTACCTTGTCGCTGTTGTTTTCGGCCACCAGATCCACCGCCGGAATTTCGAGCAGGCGGCTTTCACGGGCCAGCTTCATCATTTCGCAGTCAAAATCGAGCAGCCAGTGAAACCGCAGCTCCTGATTGTCGGCAATGCTCCACAGGCGGCGGGCGTGCCGGTAGGACCAGCTGTTACCCTGCCGCGGAAAGTCGATCCACTCGGGATGGCCAAACTCATTGCCCATAAAATTGAGATAGGCGCCGCCGGCACATCCCAGCGTAGCCAGCCGGATCATCTTATGAAGAGCAATTCCGCGCTCCACAATCAGGTTCGGCTGGTCTTTGCGCATGCTGAAATACATCTCTTTATCGATGAGCCGGAAAATAATGGTTTTGTCGCCAACGAGAGCCTGGTCGTGTGATTCGGCGTAGCTCACCACTTTTTCATCCAGCCGCTTCGAGGTCAGTTCATAAAAGATCTGTCCCATGTGCCATTCGTCATCCCGGCGCTCCTTGATGATCTTAATCCAATAATCAGGAACGCCCATGGCCATCCGGTAGTTAAATCCCAGTCCGCCGCTTTCAACAGGCATGGCCAATCCGGGCATTCCGCTCATATCTTCGGCCACCGAGATGGCCTGAGGGTTTACCTCCTTGATGAGCTGGTTGGCCAAAATAAAATAGGTTACCGCCTCGGGATCGGTGTTGGGACTAAAATAGTCGCTGTAGGCCGTGAAGGCTTTTCCCAGGCCATGGTCGAGGTAAAGCATGCTGGTCACGCCGTCGAAGCGAAACCCGTCGAAACGAAACTCCTCGAGCCAGTATTTGATATTGGAGAGCAAAAAATGCAATACTTCATTTTTGTTGTAATTGAAACAGTAGGAATCCCAGGCGGGATGTTCGCCACGCGGCCCGTCGTGAAAAAACTGGTAGCGGGTTCCGTCGTACTTGCCGAGTCCTTCGGTTTCGTTGCGCACGGCATGAGAATGGACCAGGTCCATGATTACGGCCAGTCCCATTCCGTGTGCCTCGTCAATCAGCTGTTTCAACTCGTCGGGAGTTCCAAAACGCGACGAAGGCGCAAAAAATCCGGAGACGTGGTAGCCAAAACTTCCGTAATAGGGATGTTCGGGGATGGCCATCAGCTGCACGGTATTGTAGCCGTTCCGCCGGATGCGGGGCAAAACCTTTTCGCGGAACTCGCTGTAGGTGTGCACCCGCTCTTCCTCACCGGCCATTCCCACGTGCGCTTCGTAGATCAGCGGAGCTTCCGCGCTTCGGACAAAGCCGGTATTTTTCCACTGATACGGTTGTTCGGGCGCCCACACCTGCGCATTAAAAATGTGGGTACGAGGATCCTGTACGGCGCGGGTTGCCCATGCCGGGACCCGTTTTCCCGATCCGCCGGGCCAATGAATGGAAAGCGCATACAGATCGCCGTGGTGCAGCTGCTCCCTGGTAAGTGTAATTTCCCAAACCCCGTGTTTCAGCTTCTGGAATGCCCACTCTTCACGCTCCTGCCAGTCATTAAACGTGCCAACCAGAAAAATCTTCACAGCATTGGGAGCCCACTCCCGAATCACCCAGCCGGCATCGGTTTGATGAAGACCAAAATACAGATAGCCGGAAGCAAACCCCGACAGCGACAGGCCTCCTGTCAGCACTTCGGCCTTGTGGGCAGCCGCAACCTGCCGCTCTGCAATTGCTGCTGCATAAGGTTTCAACCACGGATCATCTTGCACCAATTTGGGATAGTTCATAGCCTTTCTGTTTTTTTATAAAGATAGAAAAAATGAAGCGAGCGAATGATTACTAAAAAAAGGAATGAGCCATTTCTCCGGTAAAAAATAATATTTCACAACACATCAACTGTGCCTGACCCAATGGAGTTACAGCTCCGAAGAGCCTTCCAAGGCTAATTTAAGCGGTAAAAAAATGACCATTTCATAACCAAACCGTATTTTTCTTTTTACATTTGCAGCCACCTCTCCGTAGCTCAGCTGGTAGAGCAGTTGACTCTTAATCAACGGGCCGAGAGTTCGAATCTCTCCGGGGAGACCCAACGGTTAGCGGTTACAGTCGATGATTGTAACCGTTTTTTATTGGCTGAAATTAAACCGGAAACCACCCGCGCAGACTCAAAAATTTCCTGGTCAGGGTTTTGGGCAGTTCCGGCGGCTGGGATTAAAAGGTAACCGCTTTTAAATCTTCGGCAAATTGGTGAAGCGCTGTTTCAAGCCTTTTCAATTGTTTGGGCCCCGGCTTTTTGATGCCGTGTGCGTACTGGGACAACAGGCACTCGTTGATGGCGGCCACTTCCGACAAACCTCGCTGAGACATGATCTTTGAGATCCATTCCATAAAAGTCTGAATGTCAAATTTAAATTCGAGGGTGTAGGCTTTTTTTAAAATTTCCGGAATTGCCGCCGGATCTTCCTGCTGTTTTTCCAGGTAAAGGAAAAGCGCTTCCGACAGATTGTTGCGCAATTCGCCAAAGGAAGCGCCCGTGGAGGTCACGCCCGCTACTTCCGGCAGAAATGCCGAATAACCGATCCCGGTTCTTTCAACTATTGCAGTAAGCTTTTCCATAACTCAATCCGTTGTGTTCAATCTTTCCGGCTCCGGCCGAAAAAAGGCCCCCACTGGTTCGTTCTATTTCAGAAAAAATTATTCGTTTTCGGATTCGGGAGCGTCAAATCGTTTCAAAGGTAAAACATTTTTTACTTTTATCCAAAAAAAGTAAAGATTTCTTTACCTTTTACCCCATCTCAAAATTCGGCGGTGCCGGTAAAACCATTTTAAAAGAGATCCGGGCATCTATCCTTTGGGCACTTTTTCTCCCGGAAAACGGACAGCATACTCTTTCCAGAAAAGCCTCACCTCACGCTTCATCTCTTTGTGGAGGATCAAAATCCCCAGCAGATTGGGAACAGTCATCAGGGCAATGGTGATTCCGGAAAAGGTCCATAAAATGGTGGTATCGGTAAAGGAAGCCAGAAAAAAGGCAACGACATAGATGATTCGGTAATAAAAAACCCCTTTGGTCCCGAAGATAAAAGTAACGGCCCGGTCGCCATAATACGACCAGCTGATGGCGGTTGAAAAAGCAAACAGCAACAAGCCGATCGCCACAATGTAAGCGCCGTAATGCCCGAACCAACTGCGCGAGAAAGCCTGATTGGTAAGCGGCGCACTGTGCAACAACGACTTTCCGCTCAACACCACCCCTTCCTGTTTTACCAGTTTTCCCTCTTTGATCTCCAGATTTCCGTTGAAAGGCTGGTTACCAACCGACACTTTCACGGCTTCGGCAATGGAACGGGCATGCAAAACCGTAGGGGCATTCTGAAGTTCTCCTCCCTTCACCACAAGACTTCCCGTAAACAAAGGCAGGTTCTCTTTTCCGCGCAGGAAACGGTAAAGTGTATGCGCATCCTGTTCATTGCGGTCATCATAGGTTTCGCCCAACACCAACAGGTCGGCATCCTGAAAGACATTGTCAAATTTTTCATTCCAGACTCCCGACGACAGCAACGCCATCCCGGTGAGCATACAAATAATAATCGTATCAATAAACGGTTCGAGCAGTGCCACCAACCCTTCGGAAACCGGTTCGTGGGCGCGGGCTGCCGCATGGGCAATCGGAGCCGATCCCTGGCCGGCCTCGTTGGAAAACAACCCCCGGTTTACTCCGCGGTTAAAGGCAAAGGCAAGGCCAGCGCCCAAAAAACCGCCCGTTGCAGCCGTGCCGGTAAAAACATCCCGGAAGATGGCAATAAATGACGGAATAATATTTTCATAATTGAACAGGATCACGGCAATCGCTCCCAGAAAATAAAAAATGGCCATAAACGGCACCAGCTTCGAAGTTACTTTGGCAATGCGGCTGATGCCTCCTAAAATTACCGCGGCCAGCAACACGGCAAGTATTGCGCCGGTGAGGTAATGGCTGATTCCGAAAGTGGCAAACAACGAGTTGGAGATGCTGTTGATCTGGGGCAAACTACCGGTTCCGAAGGAGGAAAAAATAGTGGCCACCGCAAAAATTCCGGCCAGCCACTTCATGTTGAGGCGATTTTTCATGTAATACATGGGCCCCCCGGCAACAGTCCCGTCTTCGGTAATCTCGCGGTACTTGTGCGAAAGGGTCACCTCCACAAACTTGGTGGTCATCCCCAGCGCAGCCGTGGCAAGCATCCAGAACAAAGCAGCCGGCCCGCCCAGGTGGATCGCCAGCGCCACTCCCGCAATATTTCCGGTGCCCACCGTTCCCGACAAGGCAGTGGCCAGCGCCTGAAAATGGGTAGTGTCGCCCACATCGCCCTCCCGGTCAAATTTTCCGCGCACAATCCGCAGCGAATGCTTCAGGTAACGAAATTGAGGAAACTTCAGGTAGATTGTAAAAAACAGGCCCGTGCCGAGCAGCAGAAAAACAAACCACTGCGACCCGCCCAAATAGCTGTCGATCGCTGACAGAGAATTATTCAGTTGTTGCATCGTTTGCTCTCTTTTACCAAATATTTTTTAAAAGTAATATTCTCCGCCGTTCGGGGGAATAGCCAAACGGCGAAACGTCACTTTTTTCTAAAAAAAATGAACGACCTGTTTTGAGGCTCTTTTTACCTGAAAAACAACAGGTTTTCGGTACCAGTCCAAACACCATTTCAGATTTTTTAACTTTTAAAATCTACTTTTGCAGAAATAAATGTTTGGAGCGTTTTTATTTTTTACCGACATTTATTCCGCAAATTTTAAAAAAGAGAGGATGGATTTTGACAAATTCCTGGTATTAAGCGTGATAATGGGAGTATGCTTTGGTTTATTCGCATTATCGAGCGCCAAGGCAGGAGACCTTACCCAAATCAACGAAATTGCACCCGATTCGGTGGCCATCTTAAACGGCCCGCTTTCCAACGATTCTGTATACTTCGACCCCAACTCCGTGATCCTGGACGGGCCCATCGACATTTTCGACAACTACAAACTCTTCAGCTTCCGGGCCGTTCTTGAAGATTTCAGGCTACCCTACCAGGGGAAGATTATCAGCCATTTTGGAAATCGCCGGGGCCGGATGCACACTGGTACGGATATCAAACTGAGCCGCGGAGATACGATTGTTGCCTGTTTTGACGGAATTGTTTCGCGGGCAAGCAGCTACTACGGTTACGGCAAGATGGTGGTTCTCGACCACACGCACCAGCTGCAAACCTATTATGCCCACCTTTCCACCATTTTGGTAAAAAGCGGCGACACCATCCGCACCGGCCAGGCCATCGGACTGGGCGGACGCACCGGCAGAGCCACCACCGACCACCTTCATTTTGAAATCAGGGAAAACGGGAAAGCTTACAACTCGGAGATGGTGTTCGACTACGAAAACGGCGTGATCCGTCCCGAAGTGTTTGAGAAGGAAAACCTGGCCGAACTGTTCCGCAAGCCAGCCCCGGCTGCGCGGGAAAACAGGCCTTATGAAGCGCTGGCCAATGCGGGGGAAATTCCGGCCGAATATATTATCAAAGCCGGCGACTCCTTGTGGAAAATTGCCCGCCGTTTTAGCCTGTCGGTCAGTTCGCTGTGCGAACTCAACAACATGACTACCAACACAGTGCTGAAAATTGGTAATGTACTGAAGTTGTACTGACCCAAGTGAGATCCCGATGATACAAAACAGGAGGCCGGCAAAAAATTACCGGCCTCCTGTTTTAAGTAGCTCACTCTCTCCGTTATCCTACTTTTCGAGCCTGCCGCGAAGCAGATAGGCCAAAACCAGCCCCAAACCGCCGCAAATCAGGATCATCGAAATATACATCGGAGTTTCGGGTAATGCAGAATACTGGTCGAACATCGCGCCCAGGAAAACACCAATGGCAACTCCTACCATAAACAACCCCCATTTGAAGTTGGCATAGTTGGTCACCTTCGGTTCTGCTTTAAACAATTTCGGATCAGCTCCTTTTTCGATCAATGCCAGCCGCTCTTTGTTGCGGGTGGTATAATACACGTAAAGGATGGCAAACAACGCCAAAAAAAACGATACCGGGACAATAATTCCTTCCATGATTCCTGTTTTTAAATTGGTTGAACTTTTTTTTCTGCCGTTATGACGCCCCCTTCTTCGTTCGGTTACAAAAACCAACCACTTTTTTCAAAAGAATTCCCCCTTTTCAGAAAATATGTTGGCCATCCACAAAATAATAACGGATTATTGATCGGCCCCGATTCATTACCTGTTACTCCGAAAAACAGAAACAACACGAATAATAAAATATGCAGGTAAAAATCCGGAGCAGACCAAAAACCTTCTCTGTCAAAAAATCAAAAAAAATTCCGAATTTTGGTAACCGATTGAAAAAAACAACGTCATAGGAGTGTCATGACGCAGACCGAAGAGCAACGCATCATTGAAAAGGTTCAGCAGGGCAACGCCAATGCCTTTTCGTATCTGGTTGAAAAATACCAGCATGTTGTCTTTTCGATTGCGCTGAAAGTTCTGAAAAATCGGGAAGAGGCGGAAGAGATGGCGCAGGAGGCTTTTATCAAAGCTTACCGCTCTATCGGTTCGTTTCAGGGAAGAGCCAAATTTTCGACGTGGCTGTACCGTATCACTTACAACACCTGCATCACCCACGTGCGAAAACAGAAGTTCGACACCACCCCGATTGACAATATCCAGCTGCCGGAAGAGACCACCCACGCAGCCTGGGATGAAATTCCGGAGGAGAACCGCTCCAAATACCTGGAGCAGGCCATGAAACAGCTCCCCGAGGATGACTACCTGCTGATGGTGTGGTACTATTACGAAGACCAGAGCATCGACGACATTTGCCGGATCACCGGATTGGGAGAGAGCAATGTGAAGATCCGACTTCACCGGTCGCGAAAAAAGCTCTATACGATGATGAATGATTTGATGAAAAAAGAAGAATATTCGCTGTTATGAAAAGGATAGACGAAGACCTGGAATTGCGGAGAGTGATGAAGAGTATCCGGCTTGAATCGCCCGGTAACGACTTTTCGATGAAAGTAATGGCCGGTGTGCTGGCCGAAGCTGAAAAAAGGCCGGTTTTCACCACCGAGCCGATCCTGGGCAAGAGGTTCTGGATTTTTGTCCTGCTGTTTGTGGCAGTTGCTGTGGTAGCCCTCATTGTAGCAGGCAGTGGCGCTCCGGTGGGCAATTCAGCCGAAATAACGGCCGCCGAAGGATTGCTCGACAAACTGCCCTCGCCCGACCTGACCCAGGTGGAAGGAATCTATGAAAAAATGCTCAATCTGATTGGTTCGCTGCCGCTAACTTTTGCCGGTATTCTGCTTTCAGCTTCGCTGCTGGTGGTGCTCGACAAATTTCTCAATTCGCGCCACAAATACCAGAACAGCCTCGCCTGACGGCTGCCTGAACCCCAAAGAGCTGAAGAAGAAAATTCCGTCGAGTGGTTCTTCTTCAGCTTTATTTTTGCAGAAATCACCCCAGATATTCAGCCACCTCGACCATCAACGCCTTTTTCGACTTGACGCCTACAAACCGTTTTACCTCTTTGCCATTTTTAAAGAGAACGAGGGTAGGAATGTTGCGAACCTTGTACTTGGCAGCCAGCTGCTGCTGGTTGTCAACATTTACCTTTCCGATCCGCAGCTTGGGCGAATGCTCTTCGGCAATCTCATTCAGCACCGGCGCAATTATTTTACAGGGACCGCACCAGGGCGCCCAAAAATCGACCAGAATCAGTCCGGCCTGCACCTGCTGCCTGAAATTATGCTGTGTTAACGTTTTTACATTGGGATTGTCGGCGACAGCCGGCATTTTTTTCATCCGTTGGTACGAATAAACGATCCAGCCGACAAAAAGAAGGGCGACGGCTGCTATAATAATAAACATGGTACTCATCTGTTGTTTTACTTTTTATTCAGGCCGAAAATAGATATTTTTTTCGTCCGAATTATTTTCTCAGATATTCCGCTGCACTGAGGGCCGCGATGGTTCCTTCGGCAACGGCGGTGGTCACCTGCCGGTATTTTTTCACGATACAATCTCCGGCGGCAAATACCCCGGCGACATTGGTTTTCATGTCAGCATCCACCACAATTTCCTGGCGTTCGTTAAGCCGGATCACCTCCTGCAGCGCAGCAGTATTGGGGAGATAGCCAATAAAGATAAAAACGCCGTCGACAGTTTTTTCCGTAAGGGTGCCGGTTGGCAGGTGCTCCACCGTAACCTTTTCGAGGGTCCCGTTTCCGCTGAAAGCCCGCAGTTCGGAGTCCATCACAAAGTTGATCTTCGGATTTTTGCGGGCCTCTTCAATGGCGTGGGCAAATGCCTGAAACTGGTCAAACTGGTGGACGATGGTCACTTTCGAGGCGAAGTTGGTAAGCGTCACCGCCTCTTCGAGCGCCGAATTTCCGCCGCCAACCACAATCAACTCCTTGCCGGTGAAAAAATCGCCGTCGCAGGTTGCACAATAGGAAATTCCCTTTCCTTTAAAAGTCTCTTCGCCCGGAATGTTGAGCATCCGCGGTTTGCCGCCCGGCGCCAGGATCGCGGTCCGGGCTGAAAAAACCCGGCCGTCTTCCAGCTCCACCTGTTTGATTTCGCCGTCAAGGGCGTAACGGGCAATTTTTACGTTCGAGCGGATGGTACTGCCAAAATCGCGGGCCTGCTTTTTCATAATATTGGCCAGCGCATACCCGTTGGTGGTCTCCACGCCCGGATAGTTGGCGATCTCGTTGGTAAGCACCATCTGCCCGCCCACGGCGCCTTCGTTCAGGATCAGTGTTTTGAGCCGGGCGCGCGAAGCATAAATGCCGGCAGTGAGTCCGGCTGCCCCGGCTCCCAGGATCATTACATCGTAAATGTCGTTCATGGCTTGTCGGAATTAAAGGCCGGAACCTGTTCAACACAGGCGCCGGCCAACTGAATAGTTATGCTTTTGAGAACTGTTCGTCAAGGATCGAGGTGACCTGCGGCATACTTTGAATGCTCGAAGTAGCTTTCACCACCTGCCCGTTTTTGTAGTACATCGTAAACGGCAATCCCATAAAACCCCGGCATTCGGGGGCGTTGCGGATAACCCCGGCTTCGGGACTGTCGAACGCCATCACGGCAAATTTCACATGGCCGTAATCGTCGCCAATCTCCTCCATCACCTCGTAAACCGGGATACACATGGGCCCCATCCGGCCACAGCAAACCATCACATTCTCATTTTCCGATAACACTTTCTGAAGTTCTGCTGCCGATTCAATCTCGTGCAGACTTGTCTGTAACATTTTCATAATATTC
>JARKOX010000077.1 GCA_029975525.1 Prolixibacteraceae bacterium
CGGGTAAACAATTTTGTTATCCATGACCACATACCGCACAACTGGTTGGTATGTTCCGGCTACAACCGGCAAAGCCGCTTCACCGGATAGTGGGTGTTGAACTGTTATATCCGGGTCGTTGCCTTTCCCGGTGGTAAGTACCTTATTCCCGTTCAGGTACCAGTCAATAACATATTCATCGAAAATGCAGGTTCCTCCTAACAAATTACCTACCGTAAGACGAGATACAGAATTAGCTTGATACGTGTCGAACGACATCGTACAGCCACAATTTAGCTTCTTCCCGCAGGTGCAATTTGTCAGTTTCATATCATGAAAATCATTTTACCTTTGAGCAGGGTAGGCTCTCCAGTATAATTTTTACTCGTTTCAATTGTAACCACATCGTCGATATTTACTACCTTTTCGGTTGTGGGCTGGGTCAGGGCAACTGCAGTTGTTACGATAATATTGTCAAGCCCGGGCACTGCCACGCCGTTAACCTTTACTACAACGCCAGTAAGGGAACCGGAATCCGTTTTCAGTTTGAAACCGGTAATTCCGTATTGGTACGCTGCTGAAATATCTAACTCAAAAACTTCAATATTCCCGGCATTAATACAAAATTCAAAATCCTTATCGAACGGGAATTCCTGGCGCGGAGAGAAAAGGCCTATTACATCGCCCACATCGATTTCAATGTACAACCACCCCTCAGCATCACTCCAGCCGAGAGACTGCCGAACCTCCCCTATATTCCAGGTTGCCGGTTCCGGTATTGCTTCGCCAGCAACTGCAGGATTGAGGAAATATTCCGTTTCAGCTATCCAGTTTCCAAAAATCCGTTCCCCGTCACGTGCCAGCTTGAAATTATCGTCGTCAATAACCGATGCTACAAATCCCATCGTTTGAGCATTCACGTCGCTATTTGCCTGGGCTTTAACCCACAGCCCGTCAGCTAACCTTACCGGGTGCTGCCCGGTAAAACCGTGACTGGCTTGGGTAACAATTTCACCCGCCGATACGGGGATGGTTACCTTTAGCTTGGGCAGTCCGGCATTGCGTGTAAGCGTCAGCTCCTGGGTAGCTTCATCAAAAGCCATTGCTGTCACATGCCGGTCGGTGGTATCGGCTTCAAATTCACCATCCTCATATTTTTTCAGCTCTGCCAGCTCATAGTACGGGGCATCGGCAATATTTTTCACCATCACTCGGGCCACCACCGCAAAGTGGTCGGTAAAAAACTGCGCGCCACCGGTAATGGACAGTAGCGTTTCGGCTCCGTTGAGCATCTTCGCCTCGTCGAGAGTTTCGGCTTTTGCAGCGCCGGTAATCCATTTCAGCGGCTGGGCATGGTCGAGCGTGGCAATGAGCCACATGGCCGAAAAATCGCCATCGCCCGTTTCGGTGAGCTGCCACGATCCGTCAACCTGTTCATTAATCACTACCTGGGTTCCTGCACTCAGGGCAGCCACGTTTGCCGCCGGCGAATCCTGGTATTCCCATTCGTGCGTGACTACGGGATTTTCAGGGTCCGTCAAGTCAATATAGGTCTTCAGGTAGTGTCGTCGCGCCTCCAGGGACCGCAACCGCTGCTCGAAAGTTTTTATCGTGCCATCTTTGATCTCTGCAACAATATCGGCCAGCCGGATCGAGCCGTCGGTAACCTCCACCTCGTGTTCATGCCCCTCCTCCTCCGACACAGTCAGTCCGAGCCCTCCCAGTAGTTCCATCCCCGTCATTTTGATCATATTCCCGCGCGTGCGTCCGGACATGTCCCACATGTGCATGCGCCAGCCCAGGTAAGGGGTTTGCCCCAGCCGCGTATTGCGGTACAGGGCTGCCGCCATCACCCGCCGGTCGGTGTTCACATCAAACGGATCCGGCAGCATATCCCAGGCATTCCCGGCGGTGTCGAGGTAGAGCATTCCCGGCTGTGACGGCAGCACCCAGAACGGGATGTCCGACTCCACCTTAAACTTCTGCCCGGCTACAAAATAGGTGGTATAGCTGTCGAGCAGTTCGATCACCAGCTGGTGAAGCGATTCATTGTAAACGAAATGGGCCTGCCGGAGGATGTCGGGCGTCCATCCGTTTTTTGCCTCCGGGATTTTATCATCTGCAATAATTTCGGCCAGCGATTCCGGGGTAACTTCCCCGGCCACCCGCGCCTTCACCGCATTCGAATAGCCCGTCGAAGTCTGGTATATCAGTGTTGATATCCGGTATTTGGTCTGGTGCGGGAGCCAGGTGTCGATCATATCCAGCTCGGCGTCAACTCCCTGTGCCGCTTCAATCAACTCGTCATACTCCTGCTGTCCCATCACGGCAATCACCGGATGCAGCATACAGTTCGTTGCAAAAATATGGCAGAGCACAAACCGTTTTTCGGTGACAATCGTTTTCCCGCCACCGCCATTATGATAGAGCCGGCCGCCCGGCGCCCCCTGAACCGGGAACCCGTTTGAAGGCAACAGCCGTGGGTATCCGCTCTGGTGATAGAAAACCGGCATGCCGGCCGTTGCCGCCACTGCGTCAAATTCGTGCAGCATATCTTCGTGCGCCATCACCCCTGCGCTGACACCTACCCGGGCATGACTGTCGTCGGTGCCATCGCCGACTAACAGGTCGGTAAGCAGCAGTCCGTAATCGCGAATGCCGTTGAAGGCCCGGTGTGCCCACCAGTTCACCTGCGGCGGCCACTCCGACCCGTGCCGCTCGTCACCGAAATACAACGCCGCATTCGCCTGCGCATCCCAGTAAATCGACGATACCACAACACGGTTGAGGTATATCTCTCGGATCTCTTCTTCGGTAGGGTTGTGTGCCAGAAATAGCTTCTGCATCCGGTGTGTCGGGTCGTTTTCATCCCTGAAAATATACAACAGGTAATGCCCTTCCATATCGGGGAGCTGTATTTCAAAAGCTTCGGTGCGCCTGAAATGGGCGATTTTAAAAATGAATTGCCAAAATTTGAACCGGTTTTTGGCCGGGGCAATAGAGAATGTGCGTGTTTCATTGTCAAAAGCCAGAATGGCATCGGGGGCACCGGCAATATCAAAACCGGACGTGCGGTTGATGAAGTCTTCGCGCCACAACGTATCGACCAGGTCTTTGATCTGCGAATCGGTCCACCCTTTTCGCGGAACATCTTTCAGAATCCGGAGTATTTCAGAATAAGTCAGCTTCATCAGTAGAGTCTGTTATCAAATGAATACTGTGATTTTGCGGCCTCGCTGAGTTGCAAATCGATATTGTCGAGATTTCCCCAGTTTTCACGGTGATCAACCAGCAGCATGTCGCCATTTTCGATATTGACCGGAATTACGATGTAATTTGATACGCCGAGATTGGGATAGAGCAGCCACTTTTGACGCGAAACCAGCATGTCGCGGATCAACCGCATCTGGGTAGGGGTTTTGAAACCGGTATTGATTGTAAATTTGTTTTGCCCGAATATTGACGGCGTGACGAGTTGAGGAGCGTGTACTTTGTCACCCCGCTGACGTACCTTAACCGCCATGGTGCCTTCGGTTGAAAACTTTTCCTGTGTAAACCCCGATAGATAGATGTCGTCGACCCCTCCGATTGAATTTGCAAACAGCAGAAAAAACGGTCGTTCGCAGTAATTCCAGTCGTAGGTGAAGCGTCGCAAATCGCTGATTTCTACCCCGCCGTTTTCGAGGGAGACGTCGAAAAACTCCACCCGCTTTCCGGCCGGCTCAATGTTGACACCCAGGTGGTAAGGGTTGCAGTTGAATTCGTACATTGATTCGTCGGATAACGAAACCGGCGTCGTATAGGTATTTTCTGTTCCATCGTCGAAAAAATATCTGATTTTGTAGGTTGCTGAGAGGGAAGACACCGGGATGAACCACAGCTTGATGGGTTGTTTTGGATGCACAAAATCACCCCATGGGCGGTGGGTAAGAAATTTTCCGGACTGAAGATATACGTTGAAAAAATTGGTAGAAGCTTCTTCCCACATGGCGATTTGCCGGTCGGACACGCCCCCTTTGAGAATCTGAAACATAGTTGATTCGCTACCCCAGGCGGTTGCAAAACTTCCTTCCTGAAAAGGATCGTGCAGGTATCCGTCGGAATCGACATAACTTTCGGCAACCTGGATTTTTACCTTTTTGGTGAGCGAAGGGTATTCCACAAAAGGGCCGGCCGGCGGATATTGAAAGACCGTATTTACCGGCTGGTCGACAAATCCGGAGATATTGAACCAGACAATTCCGGAAGTATCCGGGGCGATTCCGTCGTAATAGGGGGCATGAAAGAGTTGCCCGTCGACGCTGATCACTTTCAGCAGGTACTTGTAATTTGTTGCGCCGGCCGGAGCAACGCCTCCGGAGACTTTGATTTCTACCGGTATCCCGCTTAACT
>JARKOX010000086.1 GCA_029975525.1 Prolixibacteraceae bacterium
GCAGGTTCTCTTCCACCGTCAAATCCTGGTAAAGCGAAAAACGACCGGGCATGTAACCAACCATTTTTCTGAGTTTGCGGAACACTTTCACCACATAGCAGCCATCGAGCGAAGCGCTGCCGCTGTCGGGCAGCAGCAGGGTCATTAAGATCCGCATGAGTGATGTTTTTCCGGCGCCGTCGGGTCCGATCAGCCCGAAGAGTTCATTGCGGTTGACCTCCAGCGTAATGTCGTGCAGCGCCTCTGTTCCGCCGTAGGTTTTGGATATGTTTCGGATGGAAATCATGGTGTATGGTAAATTTGAGCGTCACTATTTTGGCGTTCAGAAGCGAATTTCGCCGGGCATCCCGATTTTCAGGCTTCCGTCATTCGGAACTTTTACCTTGACGGCATAGACCAGCTTAACCCGCTCTTCTTTGGTCTGAATGATTTTGGGGGTAAACTCGGCTTCGTCTGAAATCCAGGATACTTTTCCTGTCAGTTCGCGGTAGCGCTCTGCGCCGTCGTCGATGCGCACGGTGACCTGCTGTCCGGTTTTTACCGTTGAAAGCTGGGCTCCGCTGACATAAACGCGCAAATCGAGTGTCGAGATGTCGGCCATTTTCAGCAGCGGTTTTCCGGCGGTGACCATTTCGCCTGCCTGGGCGTAAGTTTGCAGGACGGTTCCGCGGGCCGGCGAAATAACGCGGCATTTGCGCAGCTGTTCGGCAGCCAGCAGCTGTTGGGCTTTCACCACATCGAGTTCGCGGCTGACCATGCTGAACTGGGTTTGGACGCTGGCAATCTGTTTGTCGAGCACGTCGAGCTGGCCTTCCACGTCATCCATCTGCTGGCGGGTGGCGGCGCCCTCCTGCAACATGGCCGCAATGCGGTCGCGGTTGGTGACCACGTTTTTTTTCTGGGCTTTCAACACTTCCGTTTGAGCCGCAATATTCAGCTTCTTAGTTTCTACGGAAGCTTTTTGTGCAGCTAACTGCTGAATGGCGAGGGCCGCCTGTATGGTGTCGACCAGGGCGATGAACTGATCGGTGTCGAGCGTGGCGCCCTCTTCCGGGGCAAAATCAAGCAGCTTGCCGTTTGTTTCAGCCGATATGATCAGCTCGTCAGACTCAAAGTTTCCGAATGCGTCCGGCTGGTTGGGCTGGTCCTGACACGCCACAACGAAGAGCGCAGCAATAAAAATCCAAATCCTTTTTTTCATGATGGTTTTTTGTTTTGTTCGAACTGGGTGATTATTCCGGGAATTGACAGCTGTTTCCATTTTTCTGGGTTTTATGTTTTTCCGGCAGATCGTTTAAAATCCTTTGAGGGTGTTGTAGGTTAAAATCGCCTCAATCAATTTCATTTTTCTGGTTTCCAGGTTGATTTTGGCTGCGGTTTCGGCATTCAGATCGAGGAGATAACCGGACGAGGTGATGGTGCCGTGTTCCAGTTTAGCAGCCGATGCACGGCTGATTTTTTCGCGCAGCATAACCAGTTCCTGGTCGCCGGCAATCAGCTCTTTTAATTGGTCGATCAGTTTTTGCTGGCGTGAAAGCAAAATTGAAAGGTTCAGTTCCAGCTCGGCCCGGCGGGTTTCGATAACCGACTGCTGGAGTTGCAGCATCTGTTTTTCACGCTGGGTGGATTTCCAGTCGAACACGTTCCACTTGACGCCCAGTCCCACCAGGTACCACGGTTCAAAGTCGTTTTTCAGCATGTTCAGCCCGGGGCGTCCGTAACCCGCCTGTCCGAATCCGAAAAGTTTCGGGTTGCGGTTTTTGTCGAGCAGCGACTCCTGTTTTTTGAGTTGCTGGCTTTTTAAGGAGAACAGATCAAACTCGGGGCGGGCGAACGAAGGTTGAACCGCCTGTTCCGGCTGTGGAAGTTCGAGCGGGGTGGCCGGGGTGATTTCGGTGGCGGTGAGTAACGACAACACAGAAAGCGCGGTGGTGCGGGCGGTTTCCACCTCTGCCATTTTTTGCCCCACCAGCAGCAGTTCGGCTTGCAGCTGGTCGATGTTTGAGGCTTCGGTGACGCCGTTGCGGAAGGCCGATTCCAGTTCGGAGAGCCTTTGTTGCAGGGTCTCTTTGGTCTGTTCCAGCTGGCGGCGGTTTTGCTGCAGGATCAGCGAAGTGAGGTAGGCTTCGTCAACCCGCGCCTGTAACTGAAAAAGCTCCACATCCACCTCTTTCAACCCTGCGTCGAGCAGGGCAGATTCCACCTCCCGGCGGGCTGCGGTAATGCCGCCGTCCCAAATGGTCTGCTTCACGTCGAGGTACACCTTGAAGTGGTCTTTCGACAGCTGGGGGATCGTGATGCCCGGAAGCGGAATGTCCACTTTGGTCACGTCCGACTGGTAGGTAGCCTGGCCGTTCAGGTCAACCTGCGGCAGGTAACTGGTGCCGAGGTTTGCGGTTTTTAGTTCGGAAAGCGACTGCAGAATCTCTTTCTGGCGTAAAACCGGGTAGTTTTCGCGGGCGAGTTCCCGGCACCGGGGAAGGGTAACCGGCTCTACCTGGGCCTGCAAAATCCAGGCGGTCATCGTTAAGATAATGGCTATGTAATATTTCATCCGTATAAATTTTCAATCTTGTTTCTATAATTTTCGTAATCAGCGAATTATTTCAAGCCAGTTTAGCAACGAGATGGAATTCACATGAAAATATTTTCATTACTATTTTGTGTTTAGAATAATCATGCTCATTTCATGGCTTTGAAATTGATCGGTGGATGAACTGTTTTACCACTTGCTTGCGTTCGCTGAGAAATTGCTGGTAAGCTTTTTTGTCGTTGCCGAACATGACCTGCTGCACCAACGGGCGGGCGGCAAACGGGAAAACCGACAGCGCAATAATGTTCACGAGCAGGTGGCGCGGATCTACCTCAAAAATGCCGTTTTTCCGCAGCTCGTTGCCAATCGTTTCAAACAGCTGCTCTGGATCTTCAACCTTTGAACGGATGATGTCGGCCAGCGATTCGGGATTGCGGTTGATCTCTTTCAGGATGAACATCGGCAGGTAGGGGTTTTTCTGCAAGAGGTCGATGTAGCTTTCAATAAAAAGATCCACCTTCTGTTCCAGCGTCAAATCTGAAGTAATTGATTTGAGGATGTTCGGAAAAGCTTTTTTCAGGACCGTGGCCAAAATAGCTTCAAACAGTTTCTCTTTCGAGCGGAAATAGTAGTGCAGCAGCGCTTTGTTGATCCCTGCTTCATCGGCAATCTCCTGCATCCGCGCTCCATCCATGCCCTTGCGCAGAAACACTTCGTGCGCTGCATCCAGGATTTTGTCTTCTGTTTTGTCTTTGATTTCTTTCATGATTAACCGCGTTGATTTAACCGTCTGGTTAAATTTATTGACCAAAAGTATGGGATTGAAAAGTATTAACCAAATATTTTAACCTTAAAATTTAACCATCTGGTTAAATTTATTTTTTTTGAATTTGGAAAGCAGGCGTGCTTTTGGTGAAAGAATGATGTTTTTTTTGACGAAAAAGTGCGGGAATTCCGCTTTTTACGCCCGATGTCTGATGTTTTGCGGAAAACTTGCTATCTTCCGTGAAATTTTTTAAAAACCTAATTACCTATGAAAAAATCATATCTGCCGGTTTGTTTGCTGGCAATTTCTTTCGTCATTTTTTTGTCGGGATGTATGTCTCAGAAGGCTTCGCAGCCGGAGTGGATCCAGCTTTTTAACGGGAAGGACCTGGAGGGATGGACGGTAAAAGTCAAAGGATATGAGCTGGGGGAGAATTTTGGGAACACTTTCCGGGTCGAAGATGGTTTGCTCAAAGTGCGTTACGACCAGTATGAAAACTTTGGGGAGCGTTTTGCCCATCTTTTTTACAAGGATACCTTTTCTCATTATATTATCCGGGCCGAATACCGTTTTGTTGGGGAGCAATGTCCCGGCGGACCGGGATGGGCTTTTCGCAACAGCGGGATCATGATTCATGGGCAGCTGGCCGAAAGCATGGAGAAAGACCAGGATTTTCCGGTGTCGATTGAGGTGCAGTTGTTGGGCGGCGACGGTACCAGCCCGCGCAGCACTGCTAATTTGTGCACGCCGGGAACCAACGTGGTGATGAATGATAAACTGGTGCTCGACCATTGTATCAACTCATCGTCGAAAACCTACCATGGCGACCAGTGGGTGACCGTTGAAGTGGAAGTCCACGGAGGCGAAATGATCAGACATATTGTCAATGGCGACACGGTGATGGTTTACAGCCAGCCGCAGCTGGACGATCGCGATCCCAATTATTATAAATTACTGCCTGCCACCAATGATAAAATCCTTCACCGGGGAACCATCTCCCTGCAGGGCGAAAGTCATCCGTGCGATTTTCGTAAGGTAGAGCTGTTGGTGCTGGAAGAGTAGGCTACCGGCCGTTTCTTCCCCGGTTGAGCAGCACCAGCGAAACGGCAATGAAGGCCATGCCGATGGCGGAGGCCCAGTCGGGTTTTTCGTTGGGGAGGAGCATCCAGCTCAGCAGGGCGCCCGAAACCGGGATCAGAAATTTCCAGGTATTGAGCAGCGATACTTTGACGCCGGAACGGCCCAGCAGGGCATACCAGATGGTGAGGGCCGCTGCCGACAGAAATCCGAGCCAGCCTAATGCCACATAATATTCCAGCGGAAATGGTTGCTGCGGAAATCCTTCGATGGGGACCGAGATCAGGAAGAGGAGCAGCCCGCCCAGTAACAGCGAGGATGAGCTGAGCACCACCGGCGAGATATTTCTTTTTGATTTGGCCACAAGTACATTTGAGTAGCCCGATACCAGATTGTTGAGTAGCAGTAACACGATGCCCAGCCATTCGAGGGCGCCCTTCAGCTCTACTTTTTGACGGCCCAGTGTGATAATGGCAATCCCGGCGACCCCAACCAGGATACTCGCCGTTTTTACACCGTTCATCCGGTCGTTGTGGAAGGTGAAGTGTGCCACCAGCGCTACGAACAGGGGCGACGAACCTACAATCATGGCGCCCAGCGCACCGGGAACCAGGTTCATTCCACTGTAAAAAAGAGCATATTGGGCGAAAACCTGGATCAGCCCGATCAACACCACAAATTGCCAGTGTTCCCTGATTTCGCGGTAAAATCTTCCCCAGTTTCTGAAAACCAGTAAAATGAGCAACCCCGAGATGATAAAGCGAAAACCTGCAAACTGAAACGGGGTGTGGTACTGTAGCCCGATTTTTACGCCGGCAAAGGCAGTTGACCAAAGCCAGCAGGCCACAATAGCCAGAAAAGTTGTGGATTTTAAAATGTTTTTCATTTTCCGTAATCGAGTTGCAAAGGTGGTAATTTCAGAACGATTTTCCGAAAACAGCGACTTTCTGTATTTTTAGACTAAACAGGTCTGAATTTTCATTAAGGTGTGGTAATTTTGATAGCAGATCGGTTTTTAACCATTCCGATTGCAACATTAACTTTAATTTTTGGGGTATATTGAGCCCCGAATTATTTTATCAGATTAATATTTTCAGAGATATGACAAGGCGGATAATCAACAATTACGGCGACTTTGAAGCGCTGGTGGGACAAGAGATCGGGGTTTCAGAATATATTA
>JARKOX010000247.1 GCA_029975525.1 Prolixibacteraceae bacterium
TTTTTGTGAGCAAAATGCTGGTATGCCTGACGAATTGATAAATTTTTTTCCAACTCTTGAAGTCGGAGCTTGGGTTTTACTGGGCCTTGCTGCAGCTGTTTACCTGTTGCGGATAGGATATGATATTCTTTTTTGGGGGCGTACGGCGTTCTGCCGGGTTGCGCCACCCGGGGCCGCGGCTGTCCAGTTTACTGTTTTTATGGTCGAACGCAACGAAGAGGTCAATTTGCGTCAAAATCTTCCCAGCTGGCTTACGATGAGTTATCCCCACTACGAGGTAGTGGTGGTAGACGACTTCTCGGAAGACCATTCGCTGGCAACGCTGGGGGTTTTGCGCCAGCAATATTCGCGGCTGAAAATGACCGGGCTGAACCAGGAGACCCGTTTTTCGGGCAAACTGGCCCGCAACCTGGCGTTGAAAGCGGCTGCCCACGAAGTGGTGGTGTTGGTCGATCCGGCAGCCGGCGTGCCCGACAACCACTGGCTGCCCCTGCTGGCTTCGTCTGTTGCTGCCGGGAAGAAGGTCGTGGTTGGCTACTGGGGGATTACGCCCGGTAAAGGTTTTTTTCACCGGCTCTTTCGCACCGAGCTGTTTTTTCAGCAAACCGAAAGTATGGCCTACTGCCTGAATGGATTGCCGTTTGTAATTACCGAGGAAAATGTGGCGTTTGCCAAACAGGCCTATTTTGAAAATGGCGGATTTGCCGGGAAGATCAGAGAGGAGTATGCCCACCTGGAGCTGGTGATCAACTCGTTTGTCCGGCGAAAACAGACGGCAGTGCTTCCGGTTGGAAATGCAACCGTCAGAAAGGCCTTGAACGCCGGGCGCCAGGAGTACCTCGACCTGCTGCACCGTTCGTTCCGTATCAAAAGTTATCTGAGCTTCGGGAAGAAACTGGTTCTTTTTTTCGACCAGCTCTCTTACCTGCTGCTGCTGCCGGTTTTTGCCCTGGTGTTGATCTTGTATCCGCAGTTCTGGCTGGTGGTTTCCGTATTGTTATTTCTGAAAATAACACTTTATTCACTTATCATAAATAGGCTGCTGAATCGTTTGACTGAACCTAAATTATTCTTATCTTCGTTACTGTACGGGTTCTTGGCCCCGTACGGCAAACTGGTGGTCAAATGGCGGTTTTACCGCGCGCGTCAACAACGAAAATGGAGCAGCTGAATCCCAACCTTTCCGAAAAGGCCAAACAAGATTATGAATTGATCCAGGCGGCGCTTGCCGGGAATGAGAAAGCTTTTGCCCGGCTGCTGAGCCGCTACAAAGACGCCATCTATTTTATGCTGCTGAAAATGGTCAGTAACCGCAGCGATGCCGAAGACCTTACCCTCGAAGCCTTCGGAAAAGCCTTCAAAAATCTCCATCAGTATTCGCCAACTTATGCTTTCAGTACCTGGCTTTTTAAGATTGCCTCCAACAACTGCATCGACTTTCTGCGCAAAAAACGCGGGGTGCTGGTAACCATTGAAAACAGTCAGGACAGCAGCGAAAACGATCTGCCGGCCAAACTGCGCTCGAAAGATCCCAATCCGGAGGAGAAGCTGATCCGTGTCCAGAAAGCAATACTGATGCGCAAAGTGGTGCGCAAACTGAAACCCCGTTACCAGGTACTGGTCGAACTGCGCTATTTCCGGGAACTCTCGTATGAAGAGATCGCCGCCGAACTCAAACTTCCGCTTGGAACGGTAAAGGCGCAACTGTTCCGCGCCCGCGAGATGCTTTTTAAAATGATTGAAACCACCGAAATGAGCGACCGGGATTGAGATGATGGAACTGATTTTAAAATATTTTCCCGGGTTAACTCCGGAACAGCGCGAAAAAATGGCCCTGCTGCAACCGCTCTACCATGAGTGGAATGCCCGGATTAATGTGATTTCGCGCAAAGACATTGATTCACTTTACGAAAAACATGTACTGCATTCGCTGGCTATTGCGCGGATTATCCAGTTCCGGCCCGGCACCCGCGTGCTCGATGTGGGCACCGGCGGCGGATTTCCCGGAATTCCGCTGGCCATCCTGTTTCCCGAAACCACTTTTCATCTGGTAGATTCCATCGGGAAAAAGATCAAAGTGGTGCAGGCCGTGGCCGATGCGCTTCAGCTAAAGAATGTAACCGCCTGGCAGGTCCGCGCCGAGCAGTTGAAGGAGCCGTACGATTTTGTGGTGAGCCGCGCCGTAACGGCCCTGCCCGAATTTACGGGATGGATCAGGAAAAATATCTCGCCCGTCTCTCAAAATGCGCTGCCCAACGGAATTCTCTACCTGAAAGGGGGCGATCTGACCGAGGAGATCAAGCCATTTCGTAAGCAGATTTCGGTTTTTGACCTTCGTGATTATTTTGAAGAGGAGTTTTTTGAAACCAAAAAACTGGTGTACCTGCCCCTGTAAAAATCAGGCAGGATGAAGGTTGCAGCTGGCGCAATACCGCTTGAAGAATTGTCTGTTAACGAAAATATTTTACCAAAACCTAACTGATGAAGATCTATTTTTCAGGTTCGATCCGCGGAGGCCGGGAGGATGCGGAGATTTATGTCCGGTTGATTGCTTATCTGAAACAGTACGGCAGCGTCCTGACCGAACATGTTGGGAATTCTCAGCTAACCCCCGGTGGCGAGGACCGCTTTTCTAAACGCGCCATTCACGACCGCGACCTGGATTGGTTGCTGGAGGCCGATGCCGTTGTGGCCGAAGCGACCGTGCCGTCGCTGGGCGTCGGTTATGAAATCGGCCGCGCGGTGGAAAACGGGGTGCCGGTGCTCTGTCTTTTCCGGCCGTCGTCCGGGAGACAGCTTTCCGCCATGATTGCCGGATCGCCCAATGTTTCCTGTGTGGATTATTCAACAGAAGAGGAAGCCTGTCAGGCCATTACACGGTTTCTGAAGAAAGTGAAATAACTTTCGTAACCCCCCAGCGGTTATTTGCGGATAATTTCGATCTGTCCTCCTGCGCCCAGTTTGATGATACTCGACGGTTGGGCCGGCGTCGTCTCTTCCTGCCGGAATCGGACGATGTAGTCAACCGATTCTTTGATCTCTTCCGAAATGTCATAAAAGGTAGCCGGGAAAGGCTGCCCGCTGATATTGGCCGAAGTGGAGACCAGCGGCCGGCGGAAACGGCGAAGCAGTTCGGCCGAAAATTCTTCACGGGTAAAACGGATGCCGATGCTGCCATCTTCGGCCAGCAGGTTTTTGGCCAGGTTTTTAGCGTTGGGGTAAATTACGGTGAGCGGAGTGGAGGCCACTTCGATCAGGTCCCAGGCAATGTCGGGGACCTCGTTTACGTACCGTTCGAGGAGGGCGGGATTTTCCATCAGCACCAGCATGCTTTTTGAATCCTCGCGCTGCTTGATGGAGTAGATCCGCTGAACGGCCGCTTCGTTGGTGGCATCGCAGCCCAATCCCCAGATCGTGTCGGTTGGATAAAGAATTACGCCGCCCCGTTTTAAAACGTCCAGGGCATTTTTCAGGTCTTCATTCATTTTTGAGCAATTTTTTGATAGAGCGACATCAGGTTTTCTACCCGCACTTCGGGGTGAAACTGCTGCGCATGTTTTTTACCCCGGTCAACCAGGTCGTTGTACAGGTTGTCGTCGCTGAGAATATCGGAAAGCAGCCTCGCCAGTTTCTCTTCGTCGTCGGGCTGGCAGTAAAGGGCAGCGTCGGCGCCGATCTCGGGCAGGCACGATACCGAGGAGGTAATTACCGGGCAACCGCTGGCCATCGCTTCCACGATCGGGAGGCCGAACCCTTCGTAGTGAGAAACATACACCATGCAGCGGGCTTGCTGATAAAGCGCCGGCAGGTCGGAGTCGGGCACCTCCGATAGCTGGAATACCCGGTTTTCTAGTTTGTTGGTCAGGCAGTATTCGGTTATTTTGGTTGAGTAAATGGTTGGTTTGCCCACGATTACGTAAGGAATATCGAGGTCGTGTCGTAACAACGTCCGGAGCACACCGAGCTGATTTTTCCGTGGTTCTACCGTTCCTACCGTCAGGATAAAGTTGGGGGGAAGGTTGTAGCGGGCCAGCACCTCATCGACCTCTTCCTTGTCGCGGTGCATAAAGAAACGCTCGGAAATCCCCTGGTAAATCACTTCGATCCGTGAGGGATCAACTTTCAGAAAGTTGACAAGGTCATCGCGGGTCTGGCGGCTGATGGCAATAATTTGGGTTGCTGCCCGGCAGGCATATTTTACTTTTTCGAGATAGATTCTCCGGTCGACTGGTTTGTAAAACTGTGGAAACCGCAGGAAAATGAGGTCGTGAATGGTAACTACCGACGGCACTTTCGACTGGTGGATGCCGGCGGGGAGTTCGTTGCTCAGGCCGTGAAAGAGGTCGAGTTCATTTTTTTCAAGCTGGCGGGCCAGTGAAAAGCTGCGCCATATCGATTTGAGCATCCGTTTCAGCGGGCTGTCGGGCGAAATGACATCGAACAGAACGTATTCCTTAAATAAGTCGGTCCTGATTTCAGGCGTAAACAGGATGTATTGATTTTCAGGGAAATATTTTTGCAGCGCATTCAGGGTATTGCGACTGTAGTTTCCCAAACCGGCTTCATTCAGAAAAGCCCTTTTTGCATCGAAACCAATTTTCATAGCTCACCGGATTAATGAGTGTACTCAAAGTTACAAAAAAGGCCGGGGTTTTATCTCCGGCCCGGTTTTTTTAAACTTTTTCCCGGTGTTTATACCTCAAAGTTGCCTAACCCTTCAAAATCGAGGGTGGCAAAATAGTCGCGGATGGTTTCTGCCCGGCGGATCTGCACCACTTCGCCATTTTCGCGGAGCAGCAGTTCGGCCGATTTCAGTTTGCCGTTGTAGTTGAATCCCATGGCGTGGCCATGTGCGCCGGTGTCGTGGATAACCACTATGTCGTCGGGTTGCAGCTCGGGCAGCTGGCGGTCGATGGCAAATTTGTCGTTGTTTTCGCACAGCGAGCCGGTGACGTCGTATGTCCCGGTTACCGGCTGGTTCTCTTTCCCGGCTACCGTGATGTGGTGATAGGCGCCGTAAAGCGCCGGCCGCATCAGGTTGACCATGCAGGCGTCGAGCCCGGCAAATTTTTTATAGGTGTCTTTGATGTGCAGTACCTTCGATACCAGATAGCCGTATGGACCGGTGATCGCCCGCCCCGATTCGAAGTAAATCCGCAGGGGGGCCAGTCCGTTCCCGACGATGATTTTTTCATACATCTGCCGGATGCCGTTGCTCATGTGGGTGAGGTCAACCGGTTTTTGTCCGGGTCTATACGGAATTCCGATTCCTCCGCCCAGGTTGGCAAATTCGATATGAATATCCAGTTCGGCAGATATTTCAGCAATCAGGGTAAAAAGAATTTCGGCCGTTTCAACGAAATAGCCGGGATCCAGTTCGTTCGAGGCCACCATGGTATGGATACCAAACCGTTTGACGCCTTTGGCTTTTGCCAGGCGATAACCTTCAAACATCTGTTCGCGGGTGAAGCCGTATTTGGCCTCCTCGGGATGGCCAATAATCAGGTTCCCCTCTTTCAGTGAGCCCGGATTGTAGCGGAAACAGAGCAGTTCGGGGAGGCCGGCGTGTTTTTCGAGGTATTCGATGTGCGAAATATCATCGAGGTTGATAATGGCCCCCAGCTCCATTGCCTTAACAAATTCGTAGGCCGGCGTATCATTCGAAGTGAACATGATCTCTTCTCCGCGCATGCCGATTTGTTCGGCAATCTCCAGCTCAGCCATCGAGCTGCAGTCGATGCCAAACCCCTCCTGCCTCAATATTTTCATGAGATACGGGTTCGGCGCGGCTTTGATGGCGTAATACTCTTTAAAACCTTCGTTCCACGAAAAAGCCTGGTTGAACTGTTGGGCATTGGCGCGCATGGCCTTTTCGTCGTAAATGTGAAATGGCGTAGGGAAGCGGCTGATAATCGCCTCCAGCTGCTCTTTCGTAAACGGCAAACTCTTTTCTGTCATGTCCCTGATATTAGAGCAGCAAAGGTAAAAAAATGAGGACTTGTTTAGACGAAATATAAGTAAGTAGGATGCAAATGGACTGCTTCTTAAGAAAAGGGAAAGATTTTCAATGAATTTCCCGGCCTGCTACGTTCACTTCCCGTTCCAGGGTAACGCCGAAAGTTTCGGAAACCGAGTGTCTGATCTCTTCCGACAGGCTGAAAATTTCGCGACCCGACGCTTTTCCGTAGTTAACCAGCACCAGTGCATGTTTTTCATGGACGCCGGCATCGCCGCGGCGAACGCCTTTCCAGCCGCAGCGGTCGATCAGCCAGCCGGCTGAAAGTTTAACCATTCCTTCTCCGGCCGGATAAACCGGTATTTCGGGATAGCGGGCGGTCAGCCGCTCGGCCTGCTGTTGGGTCACAACCGGGTTTTTAAAGAAGCTGCCGGCATTTCCCAGGGTGGCCGGATCGGGGAGTTTCGACTGGCGGATGGCTACCACTGCCTGTCGGACCGTTGCCACCGACGGGCTGCCCAGTTTTTGCACCTCCTCTTCCAGACCGCTGTAATGCAGTTTAAGTTCCGGGAATTTCTCCACCCTGAAGACGACCGAAGTGATGACAAAGCGTCCTTTGAGTTCATTTTTAAACAGGCTGTTCCGGTAGCCAAAGCGGCAATCGTGGGCAGTAATATCCCACTCTTCGCCGGTACGCAGGTCAACGCCCGCAACCGAATCAATCACGGTGGCGGCCTCCTGTCCGTAGGCGCCGATATTCTGAACCGGGGTGGCTCCCACATTTCCCGGGATCAGCGACAGGTTTTCCACGCCGCCCCAGCCCGAAGCAACCACAAATTGTACAAAATCGTCCCACACCACGCCGGCGCCGGCACGCAGCCACACCTGGCGGCTGTCTTCACGAACCGTTTCAATACCCGGAACTGCCGGATGCAGCACCAGCCCGTCGAAATCGCCGACCAACAACAAGTTGCTGCCGCCGCCCAATACCAGTATTTTTTCGTCAGAAATGGTTTTGTTGCTGCGGACAAATTCCTGCAGATCCTGGGGTTCGGTAAATTCAAAAAAATAACGGGCGCCGGCCTCCACGCCGAACGTATTGTATGGCTTCAGGGAATAATGTTCTTCGAAACGGATCATGGTTGGTTTTTGCGGCAAAGATAATTTGTTGCGGCTGCTTTTGGGAAATGGCAGCGGATTTTCCCTAATTTTGACATAAAACTCTGCCTGTTGAAACGGATTATTGTTTCTGTAACCAACGATCTGGCTGCCGACAACCGGGTCTTCCGCATGTGTGCCACCCTGGACGAGATGGGGGTTGAGGTGAAGTTGATCGGGCGCCGGCTGCCGGCCAGCCGTCCGCTTGCTCCCCGGCCGTATGTCACCCGCCGGATGCGGCTGCTGTTTACAAAAGGCCCGCTTTTTTATGCCGAATTCAACCTGCGTCTCTTTTTTTATCTGCTTTTCAGCCGGTTTGATCTGTTACTGGCCAACGACCTCGACACCCTTCCGGCTAACTTTCTGGTTGCCCGGCTCCGGAGAAAAGAGCTGGTGTACGACAGCCACGAATATTTTACCCAGGTTCCCGAACTGATCGGCCGCCCCAACGTGCAGGCCATTTGGGAGTGGCTTGAAAAACAGATGGTGCCGCATCTGAAGCATGCTGTTACCGTTTGCGAAAGTATCGCCGCCATTTACCGGCAGCAGTACCAGGTTCCGTTCCGGGTGGTGCGCAACCTGCCGGTAAAGGCCGAGTGGGAAGCCATTCCTGCAGAAAAGCGGGTGAACGAATCGCGACCGATTATTCTTTACCAGGGGGCGCTTAATGTGGGGCGGGGACTGGAACAGGCGATCCGCGCGATGGAGCTGCTCGACGGGGCGCTGCTCGTGCTGGCTGGCAGCGGCGACATCGAAAAAGAACTTTACCACCTGGTTACCGCATTGCAGCTGGAAGAGCGCGTAAAATTTGTCGGCCGGCTTCCGGTTGAAGAGTTGGGCTGGCTCACCCGCCAGGCCCGTCTGGGAATCTCCATTGAACAGGATCTGGGACTCAACTACCGGTACGCGCTACCCAATAAACTTTTCGATTACATCCAGGCGCGGGTGCCGGTGGTGGTCAGCAACCTGCCCGAGATGAAGCGGGTGGTGGAACATTACCAGGTGGGACTGGTTTCCGGTTCGCACGAACCGGCGCAGTTGGCCGGCACTTTCCGGGAGGCACTGTTCAACGAATCCCGTCGCATTGAATGGCAGCAAAACCTGGAGATTGCGGCGGCCGAACTCACCTGGGAAAAGGAAAAGGAGATCGTCCGCGAACTTTTTGGTCCGCTGCTGGAGAAATAAACCTCATTTTCCTACAAAAAACTGCGTGTGGCAGCAGGCCCGCTGCACGGTTAGGTTTCCCGGCTCCGGAAAGATTGCGCCTGCCGGGTCAATCGGGTTATTCCTGAAAAAACCTCCTCATTGAAAACGCTTTCCTGAAAAAGAAGCTAATTTTAGGGCATGATACCCGATGAAAAAAAACAGGTGGAATGGCTGCTGATGGAATATTTCCGAAGATCGTTCGCGGAGTTTCCAAAAGGAAAACTGTTGCTGTCGGAATCGCCCGACTTTGTATTGCAGACCAACCACAAAAGCAGCATCGGCATTGAGCTGACCCGGCTGCATCCGGTCAATCATTCGGGAGGATTTCCCGGATGGGACAACCGTTTCGCCGAGGAGAGCGTAATCGGCTACGCGAAGGAGATGGTCGAGCGCACCGAGCAGCGAAAGTTTTTTGTCAAGTTTCTTTTTTCAGAAAAAGAGCCGGTCACGGCATCGCGGGTTGCAACTGTTGCGGCGCAAACCGCCCGGCTGGTCCGGCAGGCTGCCCTGAATGCCAACTCCGGCTTTTTCCAGCACTCGGTCGCTGAAGCGGAACTTCCGGCCGGCGTGACCTCCCTTTTGGTGATGCGGCTGCCAACCTTGCAGGCCGGAATCTGGGAACGGGCCAACCCGCTCGGCGTTTCCGGCAATACCGTGGATGATATCCGCCATTCGATTCGTAAAAAAGAGGAAAAACTGACCCTTTACCAGGCCCGCAACCTCAGCCAGTACTGGCTGCTGATCACTACCGACCGGCTGCGCGGAATTAAAAATTTCAACATCGAAAATAAAATCACCAACCATACTTTTCGGTCGCTCTTTCAACGGGTTTTTCTGTTTGAACTGTTAAAAGGGCGTGTTTTTCAACTGGTTTAGAAGGCTGTCACGCTTCGTTTGGTTTGCCGTCCGGCCTCCGGGAATTTTGCGCCGGCGGTTTGGGGCCGGGAAAATGTTGCCGTGCAAGGTTTTTATAAAGGTCGTATTCTTTACATTTGTGGAAACCGAAACCGATATGAAACCTAAAAAGCTGTTTCAGGCTGCCGCATTTTTGCTGTTTTTGCTGGCCTCGCCGGCTGTATTTCCGCAATCGTACAATAATACCCGCACCGATGGTTACCGGGGCATCTGGTTTGAACTGAACCAGAAATATCCATTTGGAGATAAATATTCGGGTGGACTGGGAACTTACACGGCCCATCATTATCCGATGGCTGTTTATGCAGAAAAGGTGGCGAAGACTTTTTTTGTGTATGGCGGAACGACCGGTGAAAACGACCGCTATCTGCTCTGCATGATCGGCAGTTATGACCATCGCCGTCACCGGGTGGAAAAACCGGTGGTGGTTTTTGACAAGCAGGGGGTTAACGATCCGCACGACAATCCCAGCCTGGCAATCGATCAGCAGGGATATCTCTGGGTTTTTGTGAGTGGCCGCGGAAAAGTGCGCCCTGGCTACAAATACCGCAGCGTGAAACCGTATTCGATCGACCGGTTCGAACAGGTTACCAGCGAGGAGATGACCTACCCGCAGCCGTGGCTGACCGACCAGGGCTTTTTGCACCTGTTTACCAAATACACCGGCGTGCGTGAACTCTATTTTGAAACCAGCACCGATGGCTACACTTGGACCGACGATCAAAAGCTGGCCGGCATCCGGGAGGCGGGCGATACAAAAGGCGGACACTACCAGGTGAGTGCTGCCGGCGGGAAGGTGGTCGGAACTTTTTTTAACCGTCATCCCGACGGGAACGTCGACAAACGAACCGATCTATATTATCTGCAGACTTCAGATCTGGGGAAAACCTGGACTACCGTTGACGGAAAACCGGTTGCCACGCCACTGGAACTGGTCGATAACCCGGCGCGGGTGGTCGACTACCAGTCGCAGCAACGCAATGTTTACCTGTGCGACATGCTTTTTGATGAAGCGGCCAATCCCGTCTGTTTGTATGTGACCAGTCCGGGACATCAGCCGGGTCCCGGTAATTCGCCGCGCCAGTGGGTCGTTACCCGCTGGACTGGCACGGAGTGGCTCACCAGCGTTGCCGGCGAATCGGACCATAATTACGACATGGGCAGTCTGTTTATTTCGGCCGGAAAATGGACCATTCTGGCGCCCCTGGTCAATGGCCCGCAAATTTGGGGAGCTGGTGGCGAGCTGGCTACCTACGAATCGGACGATCAGGGGAAAACCTGGCGAAAAGCGCTCCAGCTGACGGGAAACAGTGCGCTCAACCACAATTATGCGCGGCGTTCGCTGCATGCCCGCGAGCCCTTCCTCTTTTTTTGGGCCGACGGTAATCCTGACCATTTCAGCATTTCCCACCTCTATTTTGGAAATCTGAACGGCGAAGTGTGGCAACTGCCTTATCAGATGAAAAGGAAAACAGCCCGCCCGACGAAGGTTGAATTTTCAGGCCGCTGATCAGCAAAAAAAAACAGGCTGCTGCAATGACAACAACCTGTTATAAAATCCCTAATAAGCTAATCTTTGAAGATCGGCTGCGCTTTCTACTTTTTCCAGACCGTTTCGTCTTTCATCCAGGGCTCCAGTTTTAATTCAGCGTCTTTGGCTTGTTCAACCTGAATTTTTTTCGGTACCCAGAGACTTTCGTCGGTCATCCAAGCTTCCAGCGCAAGAGCTTCTTCTGATTCCAGAGAAGTATTCAAGTGATTATTCGCGTTGTTCCAGATTTGCTCGTCCAGCATCCATTTTTCGATTTGTAAAGCTGGTTCTTTTACGTTTTCAAGGCTTGAGGCATTCTTCAGCAGTTTTACTTCGTTTCCTTCGGCGTAGGTTGTTCCGCAGAAAAGAAATGCGGTAAACATCATCGCCATCATTGTTTGTTTGAACTCTGTTTTCATTGTTTTTCTGTTTTTTGTTTCTGACGTTAACTGTTTTTTCTTGTTTCTGTTTTCGCTTATATAGACTGTTTACGGGTACAAATGTTACACGTTTGACTGTTAAAATGTATGAAAAACTTGTTAACGAAATACGAATACCGGCGAATGGAGGAAATTACCGGTAAACCGAACACCCCGAAGGAAGATCGTTTGTAAGATCCGTCGGCGAATGGGGAAAGAGTCCGAACACCGCCGAACCACTGCCCGACATTGAGGCGTAAACAGCGCCGTGGCGGTAAAGCGTGGCTTTGATCTGGCCGATTTCGGGGAATTGGGCGAAAACCGATGGTTCAAAGTCGTTAAACACCGATTCTTTCCAGTTTTGAGGCGGAAGTTTCAGCAGGGTAACCAGGCTTTCGGCCGGAGTCCGGGGAACCACGTCCCGGTAAGCCTGTGCGGTGCTGACCGAAAAAGCAGGTTTTACAATAAGCAGCAAATATTTCGACAGATCGAGCGGAAATGGCTGCAGCTGGTCGCCAATGCCAGTGGCAAAGGCCGGCTGGTTGCCAATGAAAAAAGGACAGTCGGCGCCCAGCCGGGCGGCATACCGTTCGAGTTGGGTGACGGTGAGTTGCAGGTTGAACAGGGAGTTCAGCATCTTCAGCATAAAAGCGGCATCCGACGAACCTCCGCCCAATCCGGCTCCAGTGGGGATTAGCTTGTGCAGGTGGATCTCAACCGGCGGCAGGTCAAAATCGTTTTGTAACAGCCGGTAGGCACGCACAACCAGGTTTTTTTCGGGGTCACCGTCAATGTCGATTCCCGTTATCTGAAAGGAAAAAGAGGACGATTCGATCACCTCCAGCGCATCGGCCAGTCTGACCGGACAGAAAACCGTCTCCAGGTTGTGGTAACCGTCGGCGCGGCGCGACACCACATTCAGGCCCAAATTGATCTGTGCATTCGGAAAAGCGATCATGATCGTACTGCTGCTCTAAAGATGACAAAAGTAAAAAAATGGGGCAGAGCGCCGAAACCGCCTGCAAAATTTCTGTGCCGGGCGGCGTATTTGGAATAAACCGCCTTGACCTGCAAGGTGGAGTTACTGCACGATTGGGGAAATGTTGGGTACTGTTTTGACCCGTGACGGCAGATTTTTTCAGACACAACAAAATTGGCTGCTGATGTTGGCTAACCAGCAGTTTTAACCACCCGGGAGTTAACCATTCTCCGGGGAAAAATAAAGGAGAGGCTATTGTTTGAGCGCTTCCAGGGGAGTGGGGCCTTCCGGTGTTTGGACTGTTCCGCTCATCTTCTTCCCTTCCACTTTGATCGAAACCTGGATATAGTCCGACTCAATGTAAACGCCAAATTTCAGCAGGTTGTCCTTGAATTCGATGTTTTTCAGCTCCACTTTGGTACCGTCGGTGAATTTTACTTCTCCGGCCATTTTTCCCTCTTTGTTGCGGAAAACAATTTCTCCCTTGCTGTATTCTACCGGCGCCGAAACAACGGTGTATTTCCAGGTTCCGATCAGGGTTTCGGAAGTTGTTGCGGAAAGGTTGCCCGCCAACAGGGCCAAAACAAAAATGAAGATCAGTTTTTTCATGACTGCAATTTTTGGTCTGGCCCTTAAAGTGCGAAAAAAATCCGGTTATTCAAAGATGTCGCGCATCTTTTCGAAGAAGGATTTTTCCGAGTCAGAAGGTCCGGATTGGAAGCTGGGTGAGTCCTGCAGTTTTTCAAGTAACTTGCGTTCGTCGGCCGTCAGTTTCTGCGGAACCCACACATGCACTTTTACCAGCAGGTCGCCGCGGCCATACCCGTTGATATCGGGCAGTCCCTTGCCGCGGAGCCGTAATATTTTTTCGGGTTGCGAGCCGGCATCGATCTTCACTTTTACTTTGCCGTCCACCGTCGGGATTTCGGCAGTCGTTCCCAGTGATATCTGCGGGAAGGTTAAAAACAGGTTGTAGATCAAATTGTTGTGGTCGCGGATCAGCTCGGGGTGATCCTCTTCCTGGATGACGATCAGCAGGTCGCCGTTGACTCCGCCGCGCCGTCCGGCATTTCCCTTACCGGTAACATTCAGCTGCATCCCTTCGCCTACGCCGGCCGGAATGCGGATGGAGATCACCTCCTCGTCGCGAACCACTCCTTCGCCCGAACAGTGCTGGCATTTGTTGATGATGGTCTGTCCTTCGCCCTGGCAGGTCGGACAAGTGCTGGTGGTTTGCATTTGTCCCAGCAGGGTGTTGGCAATGCGGGTAACGTGTCCGCTGCCGTGGCAGGTGCTGCAGGTCGAATACGACGATCCGTCGCGGGCGCCGGTTCCTTTACAGTGCGGGCACGCTACATGTTTTTTTACCTTGATCTTTTTTTCGGTGCCGGCGGCAATTTCGCGGAGGGTCAGCTTGACCTTCACCCGCAGGTCGGAGCCGCGGTTGACCCGGTGCGAACGGCCCCGGCTGCTGCCGAACCCGCCAAACCCGCCAAATCCAAAGGCATCGCCAAATACGTCGCCAAACATCGAAAAAATATCATCCATCGACATGTTGCCGCCGCCGCTGAAACCGCTGGCGCCACCCATGCCGGCATGGCCAAACTGATCGTATTTTTTACGTTTTTCCGGATTGCTCAGCACTTCGTAAGCTTCGGCAGCCTCTTTAAATTTTTCTTCGGCTTCTTTGTTTCCCGGATTTTTGTCGGGATGAAACTGAATTGCTTTCTGCCGGTAGGCTTTCTTGATCTCCTCGGGAGTCGCGCTCCGGCTGACCTCCAGAATTTCGTAATAATCTCTTTTTGACATGTATTCCCTCTTATTCCCCAATTACCACTTTTGCAAACCGGATAACCTTGTCGTTTAACAGGTATCCTTTCAGAATGACGTCAACCACTTTGCCTTTCAGCTCTTCGGAAGGAGCCGGGATCTTGGTGATCGCTTCGTGCAGGTCGACGTCGAAGGGCTGCGATACCGCTTCAATCTCTTTTACATGGTTCTTTTTCAGAAATTCCTTGAATTTGTTGTAGATGAGCTGGAATCCAATTTTTGCCGGGTCATCGTCCGGAACCTCCTTCATTGCCTCCAGGGCCCGGTCAAAGTCGTCAATCACCGGCAGCATGTTCACCAGTACATGCTCTCCGCCCGATTTGATCAATTCTGCTTTCTCTTTCAGGGTTCGCTTTCTGAAATTGTCAAACTCGGCTTGCAGCCGCAGGTGACGGTCCGAAAAATCGGCGATTTTTGTTTCCAGTTCGTGAATCATTTCCTGGCTTTTATCTTTTTTGCTTTTACGGTGCATGCTGCTTTTATGATCTTCTTCATGTTCCACATGGCCGGTTTCTTCGGTTTTCTGCGACTCAGTTTTTTCTTCTCCCGTTGCTTCGGGAACCGGATTTTCAGTGGTCATCTTTTTTTCTTCTGTCATTTTAACTGATTTTTTGGTTGCATCTACTCTTGTCAAAAACATTGCCAGGGGGCTTTAAAAGACAAATTGACACCTGTTTCGGAAAAGAGGTGTCAATTTGCACAGCGGAAATCTGAGGCTCCGCTATTTGAGCAGTTTTTCCAGCGCCGCTTCCAGGGCAGGCCCCCGAAGATTACGGTCGATGATGATGCCGTTCCCGTCGATCAGAAAGTTGGCGGGAATTCCCCGCACCCCGTACACCGCTGCCGGTTTGGAGTACCAGTATTTCAGATCGCTGACAGGGTAGGGCCACTCCAGTTTGTCTGTTTCGATACCTTTTTTCCAGGCAGCTTCCTCTTTATCCAGCGATACACTGAATACGGTAAAACCTTTGCCGGAAACAAACTTTTTGTCCTTGTATTTTTGGTAGGCTGCCACCACCGTCGGATTTTCACGACGGCATGGGCCACACCACGATGCCCAGAAATCGATTAAAACCAATTTGCCTTTCAGGTCCGACAATTTCATGATTTTGCCGTCGACCGATTTTTCAGCGATTTCGGGTGCTTTGTTGCCCATGTTGATGCCAACGCGCGGCTCCTGTGCCTGGGTCAGCGGGGCAACCAAAAGTAACATGAGCAAAAGGGGAATTAGCTTTCTCATTGTTTTCAATTTTTTGAGTTGTTCAAAAATAAAAAACATCTTCAGGTAAGGAAAGTTTTTGCGACTCCTATTTTCACCATACAGAAAAAGGGTTCGGTGTTACAGCCGGCTTATCCGGGCGCCAAGCTGGTTGAGGCGCAGATCGATATTTTCATATCCGCGGTCAATCTGGTCGATGTTGTCGATGGTGCTGGTGCCGTTGGCCGAGAGGGCGGCAATCAGCAGGGCAATACCGGCGCGGATATCGGGCGAAGTCATCTTGGTCGCCCGCAGCGGATGTTTGCGGTCGAGGCCGATGACCGTTGCGCGGTGCGGGTCGCACAGGATAATCTGGGCGCCCATGTCGATCAGTTTGTCGACGAAAAAGAGGCGGCTTTCGAACATTTTCTGGTGGATGAGCACACTGCCTTGGGCCTGGGTGGCCACAACCAGGAAAACGCTCAGCAGGTCGGGAGTGAGGCCGGGCCACGGGGCGTCGGCAATGGTCATAATGGAACCGTCGATGTAACTCTCAATTTCGTAGTGTTCGCGGGCCGGGATGTACAAGTCGTCGCCCTGCTGGATCACCTCGATCCCCAGCCGGCGGAAGCTGGCCGGGATGATTCCCAGGTGTTCAATCCCAACTTTGCGGATGGTTATTTCGGAGGCAGTCATGGCTGCCAACCCGATGAAACTTCCGACCTCGATCATGTCGGGCAGGATGGTGTGGGAGCAGCCGGCAAGTGAGGTTACCCCTTCGATGGTGAGCAGGTTGGAGCCGATTCCCGAAATCCGGGCGCCCATCGAGACCAGCATGGCGCACAACTGCTGCAGATAGGGTTCACAGGCCGCGTTGTAGATGGTGGTGGTCCCTTCGGCCAGTACGGCTGCCATAATAATATTGGCAGTTCCGGTTACCGAGGCCTCATCGAGCAGCATGTAGCTTCCGCGGAGCCGTCTGGCGGCGATATGGTAGCAGTGGGCTTCGGCATCGAAGGTGAATTCGGCGCCCAGGTTCTGGAAACCGATGAAGTGGGTATCTAACCGTCGCCGGCCGATTTTGTCTCCGCCAGGCTGGGGGATGTACCCCACGCCGAAACGGGCCAGCAGCGGGCCGATCACCATGATCGATCCCCGCAATCCGGCAGCCTGCAGGGCAAAGTCGTTGGTCTTCAGGTAGTCGATGTTTACCTTTGCCGCGCGGAAACGGTATTCTCCCTTGCGTTGGCGTTCAATGTCAACACCCAGCCCGCGCAGCAGGTCGATCAGTTTGAGCACATCCCGGATTTCGGGAATGTTCCGGATAACGACCTCCTGGTCGGTGAGCAGGGTGGCGCAAATAACCTGGAGCGCTTCATTTTTGGCGCCCTGTGGTTCCAATACACCTTGCAACGGCTGTCCGCCTTCAATTTTGAAAGTTGCCATGATGGGGTGGTCTGGTTATAAAAAAACGGTTAATGTTTTTTGTAATTTCCTCTTCGTTGTCCCTGGTTTTTACTCCGGACCTGCTGTTGCGGCTGGGGTTGTTTGGCCAGAATAGCTTTGGTTTCGGCAAGCTCAAACGCCGGCGGGGTGAGTTTCCCTTTTGACAAATCGCGCAGGTCGTTGAAGATTTTTTCGTCTTCTACCGAATCTTTATTCCAGGTGAGGTAGGATTTTTTCATGTGGTTGGCCAGCTGCGAAACCAGAATGTCTTTTTCACGGCCCTCTTCAAATTCGATCGCTTTTTCGATCATCAGTTCCATGGTGCGGCCATAATGCCTGATTTTGATATTGTGCTGGGTGTAGGGGACATTCTTGGGTTTTTCATACAGGATTTCAGGTGACGGCGGATCGTACGGATAGTCGATATCGAGTTTGAAATCGGCCATAATGGCCAGGTGATCCCATAATTTATGTTTAAAGTCGGGGACATCGCGCAGGTAGGGATAGAGATTTCCCATCACGTCGATAATGGCGCGGGCAGCCTGGTTGCGGGTTTCCCGGTCCTGGATGGCCATAATCAGATTTACCATATTATGCACATTACGTCCATATTCCGGTAGCTGAAGTTTCCTCCGACTGGTATTGTAATCTTTGTCAAAACTGTTGTTCATTGAAATGGGTATTAATTTTCAAAATATTCTCAATTGGATGCAGGTGGGATCAACACTCCGCAAAATTAGTGATTTACAGCGAATCGGCAACATCCGGCAAAATAATTCTTTGGCCGTTAGTTTACGATCTTTAATTTGGCATATTTGAGTAACAGCTGCTTTTGTCCGGCATTGTGGAAAAAGACGGTGGCTTTCAGATCGGGCAAAACACCTTCAATCTGTAACACTTTTCCGAGGCCAAAACGCTGGTGTTCCACCTTCATGCCGGGCTGGATAAGGGCCGGATCATCGCCTTCGAAGGCCGCGTCGGCCGAATGGAGCTTCTGCAGCCGGTCGATTTTTTGCTGGTAGGCCGATTGCAGCCGGGGCGATGCCGGGAGTGGGGCGGTTCCCTGTTTGGGAGTATCCCACAGGTTGTTGCGGCTGGTTTCGGCCCGTTGGCGGAAAGTTGGTTGCTGCTGTGCCGGCGCTTCCACAAACTCGGCGTCAATTTCTTCAATAAAACGGCTGGGCGTGCAGAACTCCAGCTTACCCCAGCGGTAGCGCTGGCCGGCAAAGGAGAGGAAAGCCTGCTCGCGGGCCCGGGTAAGCGCTACATAGAAGAGGCGTCGCTCTTCTTCCAGCTCATCCTGGGTCATCCGTTCGCCCGATTGGTTCGAGGGGAAGAGGTTCTCTTCGAGTCCAACGATGAAGACATTTTTAAATTCCAGCCCTTTGGCCGAGTGGACCGTCATCAGGGTTACCTTGTTGCGGTCTTCCTCTTTTTCATTGTCCTGGTCGGTGAGCAGCGCCACATCCTGCAGGTAGTCGCCAATGGCGCCGGGACGGCCCTCTTCGCGCGCCGAGATGGAGAATTCCTGGATTGCGTTGAGTAACTCCTCGATATTTTCGTGGCGGCTAAGTCCTTCGGGCGATTTGTCGTTGTAGAGTTCGCGCAGGATGCCGGTTTCGGCGGCAACGGCCCGGGCCAGGGTGAAGGCGTCGGTTTCGGCGGTCTGGCGCCGGAAGTTCTCGATCAGTTCGGCAAATCCGCGCAGCTTGGTAATGGTTCCGGCGTTCAGGGCCGCCGGGTTTTCGCCGGGTAGCGCGGCAATGATATTCCAGATCGTATTTTCGGCCCGGAAGGCGGCGGTTTCAAGCTTGTCTAAAGTTGTTTGACCGATCCCGCGCGCCGGGTAGTTGATGATCCGCTTGAGCGCCTCATTATCGGCGGGGTTGACAAGGAGCCGGAAATAGGCCAGCAGGTCTTTGATCTCTTTGCGCTGGTAGAACGACAGGCCTCCGTAAATTTTATACGGGATGCTGCGTTTGCGCAGTGCTTCCTCAAAGATTCGCGACTGGGCATTGGTGCGGTACAAAATGGCGTAATCCAGAAACTGGAAATGTTCGCGCAGCTGCGATTCGGCAATTTCGCCGGCCACCAGATAGCCCTCTTCGTGGTCGGTGAGCGCCTGGATCACTTTGATCCGTTTCCCCTTTTCGTTTTCAGAAAAAACGGTTTTGCGGATCTGCTTTTTGTTGCGGGCGATCACGCTGTTGGCTGCATCGACAATAATTTGCGTCGACCGGTAGTTCTGCTCCAGTTTAAATACCCGGTGGTCGGGATAGTCGCGCTGGAAGTTGAGGATGTTTTCGATCCGCGCCCCGCGAAAGGAGTAAATACTCTGGGCATCGTCGCCGACCACACAGAGGTTGTTGTGGGCCGCAGCCAGTTTTTTGACAATGAGGTACTGGGCGTAATTGGTGTCCTGGTACTCGTCGACCAGCACATAATTGAAACGTTGCTGGTAGCGGGTCAGGATTTCGGGAAAATCGCGGAAGAGAATATTGGTTTTCAGCAACAGGTCGTCAAAGTCCATTGCTCCCGAGGTGTAACACCGTTTGACATATTCCTTGTAGATTTCGCTGATGCGCGGCATCCGGATGCTGCGGTCGAACTCTTTTATTTCGGATGATTCGGCATACACGTTGGGGGTTACCAGGTTGTTTTTCGACATGGAGATGCGGCTGGCTACCACCCCCGGGCGGTAGATTTTATCGTCGAGCCCAAAATCTTTGATGATGGTTTTGATGAGGCTTTTCGAGTCGGCGGCATCGTAGATGGTAAAATCGGCAGGGTAGCCGAGGACTTCATGTTCGATCCGCAGAATCCGGGCAAAGATGGAGTGGAAGGTACCCATCCAGAGATAGCGGGCCAGGTTGGGGCCCACCACCGCCGAGATGCGCTCTTTCATTTCGCGGGCGGCCTTGTTGGTAAAGGTGAGCGCCAAAATTGTCGAAGGTTTGGCGCCCTGCTTCAGCAGGTGGGCAATCCGGAAGGTGAGCACACGGGTTTTTCCGGAGCCGGCACCGGCCACAATCAGCGACGGGCCTTCGGTCCGGATGACGGCTTCCCGCTGCGCACTGTTCAGATTTTCCAGGTAATCAAACACTGTTTTTATTTTGAATGAACCGCAAAAATACGAAACTACTGCCGTGTACCCAATATTTTGCTGCCCTCAGTTATAAACAGTCGCTGAATCGGGCTGCAGACAAGTGGTTTCAGCCGTCTGAATTTTTATCTTTGCAAGGCAATTAAATCGATTTTATACGTTATAATTACATCGAAAACAGGTTTTCAATGAAATATTCCTTTCTAATTGCGGCAGTGGTCGTTTTCGGTTTGGTGTTGCACCCCGGAGAAGGACGGGCGCAACTTACAGCCCCCGGCTCCGTGTTCAGCGAACTGACCCATTATCCCAGCTTTACGGAGAACGACACGCTTTTTATTTTTTGTTCCGACGCAACTCTCCCCGGTGCAGCCCTGCAGGTAACCACTTCGCTGGGCGGCTCCAAAACTTTTGAGTGGCAGCAGTACAATGCAGCTACCGCAGTTTTCGATTTTTATTTTACAGAAAGTTCAGAGAGCAACCAGTCGCAAATCAGTAACCTGGCCGACGGCTGTTACCGGGTTACCATCAGGCAGGGGGCGGCCACGCAGGTGTACCGCGCGTGGGTCATGAATAACTTCAACGAAGCAACGGCCGAAATTTCCGAATCGAACTGCGACTTTTTCCGGCTGACCGGAAATGTGAATCCCAAACGGCTGGTTTACCGCGACCTGAATACCAATGCCGAAGTCGAACTCTCGAAAAACGCCCAGGTAGCCTGGAAGAGGGGAGAAGCAACCGTGGCGCAGGTCAACACGGTCACCGTTAACGACCCGCCCACCAAAGATACCGACTACACCTACGAAGTTTCCGACCGTTTCGGATGTTATACTTCCGTTAAAGTAACCTATGTGTCGATTGTGACCAAGGCGGGCTTTACCGTCGATCCGGGCAAAGGCGAGGCGCCTCTTCAGGTCCGGTTTACCAACATTTCGGAAAATGGCGATCCGGGCCGCTATGAGTGGTTTTTCTACCGGAGCCTCGATGAGATCAAAAAAGAGTCGCAGGGAAACACCCAGCCGGTCGACAGCATCCAGTTTACGGCTTTCGACGACAGCCCGGTCTACACGTATGAGGCTTCAGGCGCTTACAAGGTAAAGCTGGTTTCCAAAAAGGTGACGGAGTTTTACGCCTGCACCGACACTTTTTATCTGAAAGATTATATTCTGGTTGACACCTCGTTTATTGTGGCTCCTGTTGCTTTTTCGCCCAACGGCGACGGTACCAATGACAATTTTGTGGTGAAATACTGGTCGATGAAAACGATTAAAATATCGATTTTTAACCGTTGGGGACGTACCGTGCACGTGTGGCAGAGCGGCGATGTGCGCGGATTTAAGGACACGTGGGAAGAGTCGGTGTGGGATGGCCGCATTGGCGGACGATGGGCCAGTCCGGGCGTCTATTTTTATGTGGCCGAAGGGTTGGGACGCGACGGCCGTAAACGGTTTGCACACGGCTTTGTCCATCTTTTCCGCGGCAAGGACTGATCTTCCCCCGGAAATTGTTTCAGCACAAAACTCAGGCGTTCGTCAGATTCAGATCTGCGGGCGCCTGAGTTTTTTACAGGCGTTTTTTAATCTTGTTGGATTTTGCCTGATTTTTTAATGTGGAAGACTGGCTGCCCTGGCGGGATTGGGGAGAAGATAAAAATCTGCACAGAAAAATTCTCTTAAAAAAATCGTAATCCCTCTGCAAAAAATTGCTTCGGTTTGAAACAGTTGCCGGCTGGATTGTTTTCTATAAACCAGACTGGTCCACGAACGATCCGTCTCGGAAATTTTTCAGAGATGAAAAGGAAAACATTTTTAAAATACGCTTCTTTTTTACCAGTAGGCGCAGACATGATGAATATCAATCAGCTGGCCAGTAATCTGGGAGCGATGCCGGCAAGCCCGAAGATGCCGGTTTTGTTTGTGGGGCACGGCAATCCGATGAATGCCATTACCGATAACAGTTTTCGGCGTGAATGGCAACAGTTGGGACAGAAACTCCCTCTGCCGCGGGCTGTTTTGTGTGTCTCGGCACACTGGCTTACCCGCGGAACGGCTGTTACCATGATGGACCATCCGCGTACGATTCATGATTTCGGAGGATTTCCGGATGAACTCTACCGCCAGCAGTATCCGGCGCCCGGGGCAGTGGCGGAAGCAAAAAGTACGATCGAAAAGGTAAAGTCGGTCGTTATTCGGGAGGATTTTGAATGGGGACTCGACCACGGCGCCTGGAGTGTGTTGAAAAGTATGTATCCCCAGGCCGATGTGCCGGTTTATCAGCTGAGCATTGACTACGGCAAGCCGGCCGGATATCACTACAACCTGGCTCGCGAGCTTGCTTTTCTGAGGAACCGCGGTGTTTTGATCGTGGCCAGCGGAAACGTGGTCCATAACCTGGGAATGGTGAAGTGGCGCGGCGAGACGGCGCCCTACGACTGGGCCCTGGAATTTGACGACCTGGTCAAAAAAAGTATTGAAACGCACAACGATCAAACGTTGGTGGAGTACCACCAGGCCGGGCGTATTGCCTCGCTGGCCCATCCCACCAACGACCATTACCTGCCACTGATGTATGTCCTCGGGGTGCGTGAAAAGGATGAGGATTTCTGGTTTTTCAATGATTCCTTCGACATGGGGTCGATCAGTATGCGCAGTGTGGTTTTCGGAGGATAATCCGGAGGCTGTGCGGCAGAAGAGAAAGCTCCGGACACTGCAGCGTCCGGGGCTTTTTTTACAGTCTCGCGGAAATTATTAATATTTCTGAAGTAAGGTCAGCAGTTTCCGGTCGAGTTGGTGACCGTGCCACTCTTCATACACGATATCTTTTCGGCCCGAGTCCAGGATCCCGAAGTCTCCGCGGAAATTCCAGAGGGCGTATCCGATTCCGGCGGCGGTGAGGATGTCGAGCACATCTTCAAACCAGGCCAGAAAAACCTGGTGAGGGGTGTTTTTCCAGCAGCCACACTCGCCGCAGTGAACGCCAACCCCTTGCCGGGAGAGGTCGATCCAGGGCTGGTAGTATTTTTCCAGGTCATGCCGGCTGAATTCGCGGTCGCCGATTTTGCCGGGCCACACCGGTAGCGGACATTGGTCGGGATTTTTGTTGGCCCACGGCGCCTGGTAGTGCGAGATGGCGCCGGGGTAGTAGCCGCGACAACTTTGGGCAATGTCCAGGTCGGCAATTTCGGGGATGACACTGTTGCCCACATTGTTTCCGTCGGCAATAACCAGGTGGCCGGGATTGGCGGTGCGGATGACTTCGGCCGCTGCTTTGGCCACTTTGCGGTAAACTTCGCCCGGAACGGGGCCGCTTTTCGAGTGCTGGTCGTTCATATCTTCGCGCATAGCCGGTTCATTGACCAGGTCGAAGCTGATTTTTTCGCGTGAGAGATTTTTAAACCGTTTGGCCCACATCTCCCAATGGAGGTAAAAGGCCTGCTGCGCTTCGTGGTCTTTCCACAGGTTAAACGGCTCGTGGAAACCGGCGTTGATGCAGTATCCCGGGGCGCGGTGCAGGTTGAGGCTCACGTGCAGGCCAAACTGGTTGGCGCGTTGCACCAGCTTTTCGATGTCGTCGATCACCTTTTCATCGAATTTACAAACTTCATCGGGAGTGATGTTTCGGCTTCGGTCGATGTTCAGGTAACTGGGGTACGCCATTGGCAGCCGGACAAAATCGAAGCCCCAGTCGCGCATCCAGCGGAAATCGTCGTCGGTGGTGCCGTTGGGGTTTCCGCCATGCCGCGGGGAGAAATAATCGAGCAGGTTGAACCCTTTCCAGCGGGGGAGCGGGTTTTGGGCCGAATCCGCAGAAAAAGCATACTGCCCGGCTACCCCCACTGCCGCTGCGGCCCATCCGGAGGTTTTGATAAAATTTCGTCGGTTAATTTGGTTTGAATTCATCAGTATTGGGTTTTAGTTTTTGATCGGAAAGGTCAAATCCGTTCCAGGTTAGCGTAATATGGTGAAAAAATGTTTTTTGGCAAGTTGAGATTAACCAGTCCGGGATCTCCCATTCAGGATTTCGATAGTTTTTCTTCCACAATTTTCAGGATCACCTTTTCAGCTGTTTCAGCCTGGGCCAGAATCTGTCTGGATTTTTCCAGGATCGGATCAGCCAGGGATTTCTCATCCAGTCCCTGCGCGTTGATCAGCACATTGAGGTAGGCGCCCCGCACGGCAGTCCGGGCGCAAAGCGCTCCGACGCCGGCATCGGAAACCGAGTTGGGGTTTCCGTTTTGTGCCATGGCCCGCATCACCTCCATCGATTCGCAGGCCAGCTCCATCACCTTCAGCGGGATTTGCATGGCCTGCAGGGTTGCCTCGCGGATGGCGGTTTTCCGAATGGCTTTTTCCTGTTCGCTGTTTTTAGGCAGGGAGAATGCTTCCATCACCCGGTTGAAGGCTTCGGTGTCTTCATCCACACATTTCAGTAATTTTTCGTAGTACGATTTGCCTTTTTCGGCCCAACCGGAGAACTCCTCCCAGCGCTGATCCCAGCCCCGTTTGTGAGCCGAAAGGTTGGCCACCATCGTTCCGAGCGCTGCGCCCAGCGCGCCGGCCAACGCCGCGACCGAGCCGCCGCCCGGCGCTGCCGATTCGGAGGCGGTTTCTTCGACGAACTGCTTCAGCGGGAAGCTGACCAGCTTTTGGTCGGATTCATCTTCCAGCTGGTATTCGATAATCCGTTCGCGGGGGTTGAACGGGGCCAGCTCGTCCAGTCCCAGCGATTTAACGGCAATTTTTATCAGCTCGGCATCGGCTACCCCGGCCGAACGCTGTTGTTTTTGGAGAAAATAGCGGCCGGCATCGAGCATCGCCTGCAAGGGAATGAGCCCAACCAGTTCGGAGCCGGTAACCCGCAGCCCGCGCTGGCGCGCCTTTTCGCACACCTCGTCGAAAGCAATGTGCAGCGGGGTAACGGTGATGTCGGTCAGGTTCATCGAAATCTGGGCAATACCGTACTCTTCGATAAACCAGCCGATGGCGCGTACTTTTTTGAGGCTTCCGGGGATACGCTTCGGTTCGCCGTTTTCGTCCAGGATAATTTTGCCGGTCACCGGATCCCCTTCGCGCAGGATGCGGCCCGCTTCACGGACATCGAAGGCCACGGAGTTGGCGCGCCTCACTGAGGTGGTGTTCAGGTTGACATTGTAGGCAATCAGGAAGTTGCGGGCGCCGATGGCCGATGCCCCGGTAGTGGCCACTTTTTCGTCCCACGTTGAGGGGCCGAAGTCGGGTTTCCAGTCGGGGAGTTCGATTTTATGCCTCAAGCCTTCATATTCGCCGGCCCGGCAGTCGGCCAGGCTGCGTCGCTGCGGAGTGAAAGCGGCAAATTCGTAGCAGTAAACCGGGACTCCCAGCTCTTCGCCAACCCGTTTAGCCAGGCGGCGGGCATATTTTACAGTCTCTTCCATCGAAATGTTGGACACCGGCACCAGCGGGCACACGTCGGTAGCCCCAAAGCGGGGATGTTCGCCCTGGTGCTGCCGCATATCGATGACTTCGGAAGCTTTTTGAATTGCCCGGAATGCTGCTTCCACCACTTCTTCGGGAGTTCCGACAAATGTCATCACGGTGCGGTTGGTCGCCTTGCCGGGATCGATATTCAGCAGTTTGACTCCTTCTGATTGCCTGATCACCTCGGCTATCTGTTCAATAACCGCCTGGTTGCGCCCCTCCGAGAAGTTGGGAACACATTCAATGAGCTGTTTCATAGTGTTTGTCAAAAGTGAGATTAAAACGATTGGATTTCACCGTTTAAAATTAGTGTTTCAATCAGATTGGAGCCAAACATGTAAGGAAAATATTCCATGCTGGGGATGGGGCGGGTGATGAAAACATTGGCAATTTTTCCGCGGGCGATACTGCCGAGGCGGTCACTGACGCCCATGGCATAGGCGGCATTGATGGTCGCTGCATTAACGGCTTCCTGCGGGGTCATTTTCAGTTTAAGGCAGGCCAGCGACCCGATGAAATTCATGTTTCCGGAAGGGGAGGAGCCGGGGTTAAAATCGGAAGCCAGGGCAACGGGTAACCCGGCATCGATCATTTTGCGGGCCGGCGCATAAGGCAGGTTCAGGAAGAAGGAGGCGCCTGGCAGGAGGGTGGGCATGGTTTCGCTCCCCGACAATGTTTCGATTTCCTCTTCGCCCAGGTGTTCGAGGTGGTCAACCGACAGGGCGTTGTATTTGACGCCGGCCTGCACGCCGCCGGTCCGCCCCAGTTCGTTGGCGTGGATTTTCGGTCGCAGCCCGTATTTGATGCCGGCCATCAGTATCCGTTCAGTATCTTCTACTGAAAAAAAGCCTTTCTCGCAAAATACATCGATATAATCGGCCAGCTCTTCGGCAGCTACCTGCGGGATCATTTCGTTGATGATGAGGTCGACGTAGCCGGCCGTGTTGTTTTTGTAGGCTTCGGGGATGGCATGGGCGCCCAGGAAGGTCGCCCGCACGCAGAGCGGGGTGGTTTGCCGGATCCACTGAATCACCTGCAGCATTTTCAACTCATCTTCGGTGGTTAGTCCGTAACCGCTTTTTATTTCGATGGCGCCGGTGCCCTGGCGCATGATTTCAAAAATCCTTTTTACCGACTGTTCGTAAAGCTCCTCGGCCGGCGTCTCGTGCAGCAGCCGGGCCGAGTTCAGGATTCCTCCGCCATTTTGGGCAATCTGTTCGTAGGTCTGTCCTTTGATGCGGCCCACAAATTCTTTTTCGCGCGAACCGGCATACACCAGGTGGGTGTGCGGATCGCACCAGGCGGGGTAAACCAGGCGGCCACTGCAATCAATCTCCATCAGAATGTCGTCGTCAACCGAAATCCTGTTCAGCTCGCGCATCGGTACGAAATCTTCAATCAATTCGTCGTGGATCAGCAGGAATGCATTCGGAACAGTACCCACCTTCGACATTTTTTTGCCGGCAACCAGTTCCTGCGGAACCTCTTCGGTTTGAACCAATTCGCGAATATTTTGAAGTAGCAATCTCACAACTCTCTCTCTTGGAAATTTATTTTAAGATACGAATTACTGTGGAAAAATCATTGTGGTTCACCAATAATATTCAGGCCGTTTTGCTGTTTTTTGGAGAAACGCTCTTGGGCTTTTTGTTCCGTTTTTCCGATGTTGCCAAACGTTTCCGGCGGTTAAAAAAGGTAGTTGAGCCCGATGTAAAGTCCCGAGTTACCGTCCTGCTCCCGGATTGCCCTTCCGTAATCGACGGCAATCACGAAGTTTTCGTTCATGGCAAGCCGCAAGCCGGCGCCGTAGGAGGGGTGGAATTTTTCAGCATCATTGCTGAAAAAAGCTATTTTTTCTGCCGGCGTGATATTTTGCGGGTTGACGGCGATTTTCCGGGTTACCGTGCCAAAGTCGGCAAATCCGTTCAGCCCTGCATAAAAGTTGTTGTTGATGAATTGAAAGCGGGCAAATTTCCAGCGTAACTCCACATTTCCGTAGAAAAAGCCGTCGCCGACCACCCGGTTGCGCCGGATCCCCCGCAAAGTTTTGGCGCCACCCAGTCCTTCAGAGAGGGCGCCGGTCAGGATGGAGGTGATCACCTGCGACTGGTAATAAAACGGGACATGGCCCGCTACCGTTGTCTGGTAAGCCAGGCGGTAAACAAGCGACAGATCTTTGGGGACCAGCGTGAAATACTGGCGGTGCACCAGGCTGACCTTGGCAAATGCGTTTTCAGAACCCAGGATTTCGGGCGCCCCTTCCAGGACGGCTTCCGTCCAGATGCCTTTCATCGGGTTGGGCCGGTTGTCGCGGCTGTCGAAAACTATCCCGCCTTTGAACGTGGGGACAAACCCGCCATCGAGCTCTTCCGCCGGAATAATTGCCCACTCCTGGTATTTTTCAAACAGTCCGGGCACGTCGGGCAGCCGGTCGTCTCCTTTTTTGCCTTTGTTCAGCTTTTCCAGGTCAACCGACCCGATTTTGAAGTTCAGCAGGTTGAAGCCGCCAATCCAGCGCAGATGGTCGCCCGAAAGTTTTCCCTGTAAATCGACCTTGAACCGGAAAAGTTTCCGGTCATATTTGTAGAACATGCGGGTGATGTAATCCGGACTTTCGTCGTCAAACCAGCCGGCATTCACTTGGGCATCGTAACCGTTGAAACCGTAAAAATCGTAGGCCTGATCGGAAAGGTAACTCAAATCGACCGAGGTTTGCAGTCCTTCGATCAGCCGGTCGGAATCGTAGTAAAACCGGTTGATGCCGCTGCCCTTGGTAAAGCGCGAAACTTCAAAATAAAGCGAGTGGTTGTAGTTGGGATACCGCGAACCGTCGCCGTAATTGTAAAGGTTTACCAATGCACCGTACTGGAAACCCAGGTCGGTGTCGAAGGTGATGGTGGGCAGCGCCCCAAAATTCCATCCCGTTTTGACGACTTCGTTTTCCCGGGCAGACAGATTGGTCGCCAGGACGATGGACAACAGAAAACCAGTAAGTTTTTTCATAAACGGTGAGATATTTGTTTTTCATTGGAATGATCGGCAACCGATGATTGCCGCAGCGATTGAAACCGCGGGAAGGCAAAAAAGTTCGGATCGGGGGGGCCGACTGCAAGTGGCCGAAAGCTCTCTTTCATAAAAATGGTTTTACTGATCTAAGATAGAAAAAAATAGATTCCGGGGCAGGTGGCTCTGAATTATCCACAGCTGAAGGAGCGCTGTGGGTTTATTTTTCGGGTTTTTAGCAGATAACCGGCAGGCGGGTCAGTGGAAGCCGGCGAGCAGGTACGCGCCAAACTGCGCTTCGGGATGTGGTTCGGTGAGGGGCAGAAAGCCGGAGACCAGCTTCCCGTCGCGGATAACCGGCGGAAATTTTTCCTGCTGCTCCCGGACGAAGGTTGCAAAATGGTTGCCCGGTTGGTGGTAGGTGCGAAAAATGGCCGGAAGCCCGGGTGAAACTCTTTTTTCCAGTTGCTGCGCCACCGCTCCCATGGTAAATCGCCAGTTGATCTCCAGGCAGGGGTTGATTTTCAGTTTCCCGTTTTGGTCGCGGAAAATCAGCGTGTCGATTCCCAGCGGACCGGTGAATTGACGGGCCACCTGCTTCCGGTCGATGATTTGCAGCAGCAGCGGCGGAAGTTTCTCTTTCATCTCTTCCAGAAAAATGGAAAGTTCGGCGGAGCCTCCAGGCAGGTGGCCATTCAGGTAGTTGCCCGCATATTGGCCTTTTTCATTGGTCAGAAAATGGGAAAATCCGGTAAAAGCGTTTTTCTCCGGGGAAATTTGAAAGATCAGGCCGAGGTCGGCCACTTTGTTCAGCAGCGGTTCGGCAATTACCAGCTGCTGCTCGCGGAGCAGTCCGCTGATTCGCTGGGCTACCGACGGATGTACGGGGAAGTGGGTTACCGGCTGCAATCCGCGCCCCGAACTGCTCCACGGTGCTTTGACCATCAGTTTTCCCCAGCGCTGCCCCAGCTGTTCGATCTCTTGAACCGATGCGCAGCTTTTGGGGAGCTGGCCCGAAGAGAGAAAGCAGTGGTTGTTTGCCGCCACAACAATCTCCTGCAGCCACTCTGCCGCTGTTTCCCGGCTTGTCAGTTTTTTGAATGACGGCTGCCAGCTGAAAACCGGGCTTGCCCGAAACGTTGCGCTGCACTGTTTTTTCAGCGGACCGAGCAGGCGGTGTGTGGCGGGGCTCCATCCCCACGGCAGCAGCCGGTTGAGGGGGCGCTTTCCAAACTCATGACTGGCAAGCGCTTCGGCAACCAGCCGGAATTCCGGGATTGAAAATCCGGCGGCGGCCAGGGTATCGGTAAAAGCCTTTCCGGGCAGGCGTTTTACCAGCACCACGTCGGTTTCGGCAGCAAAAAATTGCGGCAGGTTGCCCAGGTCGGTCTCCATTTGCTGCAACAGGCGGTTCGGCTGCCACGAAACCGTTCCGTTGGCGATAGCCATTTCGCAGGTGGGGTTGAAGAGGTACACGTCGGGCAACTTCATGGGCAGGTGGCAGAGGCGGGCTGGTTTAGCCTGCTGGTTGTTTTTTACGGAAACGGAGCAGTCCGGCCTGGGCCAGGGTCATCAGCAGGACGCCGGCAACGGTGAGCAGCCCGCCCAGCAGCTGGTGGGGCAGCGGTAATGTCCCGAAATAGAGATAAGCGCCGCCCAGCACCACAATCCCTTTCATGCTCTGAACGATGGAGGAGCGCGACGCTTCCATGTAACGGAACGAATAGTAGATGGTCAGGATGCCCAGGAATGGCCCGAGAAACGAACCTATCGCAATATTGAGCAGGGCATCGCCCGGGATCTCCAGCGGCTTGTCGAAAACAATCATCAGGATGGCGGCGTAGAGAAAGAGCCAGATGGTGTGGTTGAGCGTAATCAATTCGGGACTGAGCCTTTTAATGTTCATTTTTACCACTACCGACGCGGCAACGGCAAAAATGGCGTTGACCAGGACCACGCCCGCGCCGGGGATAAACATATTTTTCAAGCTGGAGCCGCCGGTGTAGCTGATGATAAAAGCTCCGCCCAGCGCCAGCAGCACACCCGCCGATTCCAGCCAGGTGAAGCGTTCTTTCAGCAGCACCACCCCGGCCAGGGTGAGCAGTACCGGGTAGAGGTTGCCCAGAAAGGAGGTCACCGACGGATCGGGGATGATGTGGATGGAGAGAAAAAAGGTGGTGTTGGTGCAGATCTCCAAAAAACCCAGCAGCAGCAAAACACCGGCCTGCCGGCGGTTGAGATGGAGCACCTGCCTCAGTTTTCCGCTTTTTATCGACCAGGCCAGGTTAAAAAGAGTTCCGAGGGCATACCAGTAAAACCCAAACTGGATGAGGTGTACGACATTCAATGCAGCCTTGCTGAAAATGTAGATATTGGAATAGGCTACCGTTGCCAGCAGTGCGAAAAAATAACCTTTGTAAGTGTCTGATCTCATGCGTAAGTATTTTGTTTTGACCGGACGTTTTTACCCGGATTTAAAAACAATCCGTTTTCCTGGGCTGCCGGGAAGTTCGCCGGCGGAGTGTTTCTGCTTCCGGCAATCAGCCGTCCTTTCGGGCTGTAAAAGTAGAAAAAGTAGCGGATTGTCGGGATATTTCGTTTTTTTCAGCCGGATAACAACCAGCTCTCATTGGGTTGTGAATGGCTGGCTGACAAAAAAATAGGAAAATGAAAAATATTTTCCGCCCGGTGCAACATTTGCTTCCGGGGTTTCGTCTTTCGAACAGAAATCAAAATCAATTGGAAACGAGTTACCAAAACATCCACCAGGAACTGATTGACCGGTGCAGGCAGGGCGACCGAAAAGCGCAGTTTCAGCTCTACAAGGTTTACTACAAAAGTATGTACAGCGTATGCCTGCGCATTGTCGGCAATGAAGCGGAAGCGGAAGATGCCATGCAGGAAGCGTTTCTGAATGCTTTCCGAAAGATTGACAGCTACCGCGGAGAGGTGAGTTTTGGCGCCTGGTTGAAAAAGATTGTGGTGAACCGTTCATTGGACTGTTTGAAGAAACGCAGGGTGAAGTTTGAAGAGGTGACCGAGCGCAGCGCCGGTGTTGAGGAGGATAACCGGCAGCCTGAAGTGATCGATGTCAATGTGATCAAACGGGCCATTCAGTCGCTGCCCGATGGCTACCGCGTGGTGTTGAGCCTTCACCTCATCGAAGGGTACGACCACGAAGAGATCAGCCAGATCCTGCAAATCAGCAATTCGGCCTCGCGAACCCAATATATGCGGGCCAAAAACAAGCTGAAGGAAATTTTGAAAAAAGAGCAGATATACTCATACAACTGAAGTCATGAAAGAGCAAGATTATATAGAACAACTGATTGGCGCCAACCTGGATGCGCTGAACGATGCCGAGCCGGCCGATGGACATTTTGAGCGGTTTGAACTGAAGCTGCAGCAGCAAAAACAGGGAAAGGTTTTCCGGCTGCAAAGTGTGCTGAAAGTGGCTGCCGCCGTGGTGTTTGTGCTGCTGGCCGTTAACCAGGCCCGCATCTACCTGCTTCCCGAAAAACCGCAGCAGTTTACGCTGGCCAATGTGTCGCCCGAATACCGCGAGGTGGAGTTTTACTACACCAACGCCATCAATTCGGGCATCAACGACTGGAAAAGTTTGGTCGACGCCGGCCTGGTTTCGGAAGAGGAACAGCAGGCGATGAAAAATGAACTGAAAGATTTTGAACAGCGTTTTCAAAATTTGCAGGCCGAGCTGAGCGCCAACCCCAACGACGAACGGGTTATCAACGCCATGCTGGAGTATTACCAGGCCAAATTGAGCGTGATTACCATGATCGTTACCAAATTACAGGAAGCTAAACGTCAAAATAATACGAAACATGAAATCGAAATTTAAATCACTGCTGTTACTGCTGGCCTTCAGTGTATTTGCAATTGTGGCCGGCGCACAGGAAAACACCCGGAAGTACAGCAAAAGCTGGCCTTCGGCGGAGGTGGAAACGCTTGAAATTGTCAACAAATTCGGGGATGTTAAGATTAACAACACCACCGGCAACGCGGTTGTGGTCGAAGCGGTGGTTAGCGCCGAAGGTTCTTCGGAAAGCCGTACCCGGGAGCTGCTGGAGAAGATCACCGTCTTTTTCGACAAAACAGGCAATAAAGCGTATGCTGAAACCAAATTCGGCGCCGACTTCAAAGGGTCGAACAAGTTCAGTATCAACTACACGGTGTCGGTTCCCGCCGATAAAAATCTGATCATTACCAACAAGTTCGGGAATGTGGTGGTTAATGAACTGAATGCAAAAGGCAATTTTAATGTCCAGTATGGCAACCTCACCGCCAACAAGCTGAATGGCCCCGGATTGGATGGGATCACCATCAACCTGGAGTATGGAAAGGGGGATATTTCAACTCTTTCCGATGCCAAAATCACCGCTTCGTATGCCAACAAGGTGTACCTTGGCAAGGTGGGCACCCTCAACCTCGAATCGAAATATTCAGGGCTGGAGGTCGATCAGGTTAAAACACTTCTGCTCAGTTCAAAATACGACTCGTTCAACCTGGGCGAAGTTTCAGAGCTGACCGGCGAAAGTAAATATTCCAACTTCAAGATAAAAATGCTGCAGAAAAAGCTGAAACTCACCACCGGTTACGGATCGGTGAAGGCGGAAAAAGTGGCCCGGAATTTTGAGGCGATCGAGATTGTCAACAGTTTTGGCCAGATTTCGCTTGGCATTGAAGAGGGAGCTGCTTATGATATGAATACTTCGTGCCAGTTCTGCGATATCTCTTATCCCAAGGATCATTTCAACGGCAATTCGATGGAGGAGAAATTTACCCGCACCGTGGTTGGAAAAGTGGGCGGCACGCCATCGGGCCGGGTGAGTATTACCAGCAAATATGGTAATATCCGGCTGGTTCCATAAAAACTGCGTCGGCACCAGCTTTCCGTTTTTGTGTAAACTGAAAATCCCGGGGGGTTGCTCCCGGGATTTTTAGTTTTGTGCGTTCAGATTATCGTCGCACCAACCAGCGAAATGGTTGTTGCCTTATTTTTAAACTGGTGATTTTCGGCATTCAGCGACTGCCCCGGTGTTTCAGGGGTGAAGCGTTTTTGGGGATTGGCTTTTTTTAATTTCGCACAGGTACCCCAGCCGGTAGAGATCGAACAGTTGCAGGCGGGGGGCTGCACCGGTGAGGTTTTGCTCCAACGCCGGCCGGACGAGGCGGAACAGCCAGGCTGTCCATTTGTGCAAGCCGATCTTTTTTAGCCGGAAGTAGGTCCGGAGGATTTTAATCTCCTGTCGGAAGGGCTGGGTGGGGACAATCTCTTCGGCCACCAGCAGCAGGTTTTGGAGCGCCGTTTCGGTTTTTTTGAGGAAAAGTTTCGACGGTTCGAGGCCGGTGTGCCGCACCGGGTTGTCGGTGTGTAAGATGTGGATTCCTGCCTCGGTAAGGTCGTAGCCCAGCACGGTGTCTTCGTGTCCGTAGCTGCGGATGGTTTCGCGAAACCGGATTTTCAGAAACCGGTCGCGATTGATCATGAAATTGTTGGCCGTGATGGCAAACTTTCCGGAGCGGGTTCGCCGGCTGGCAGTCAGCTCTTCGCGGGCTTTTCCGTACACCCAGCGCAAGCGCTGTTCGGCACCGGGTTGTTCAGGCTGGTACACTGTTCCGCCGCAAATCACTGTTTCCGGTTCCGCCAGGTTGAGGTAATGTTTCAGGAAGCTGCCGGAAACCAGTTCCGAATCGGCATCGATAAAAAGCAGCCAGGAGAAGGCCGCGTCATTCCCCATCCGGTTTCGGATGGCTGCCCGCCCGAGGTTTTGGGCCATTTCGATGTAACAAACGTGGGGCAGGCCGGTAATGGTGCGGTTGAGCGCCCGGTATTCCGGCTGCGAACCGTCGTCGTAAAAGAGCAGTTCAACCGGCCTCTCCTCTGCTGAGGCCTGTTCGGACAGCTGCAACGCCAGTTGCCGCACATCCACATTAAAAACCGGAATACAAACCGAGAGCATTTTATTGAAGTTATCGCCTTGTTAAGCTGTTTTCAAATTTAAAGTTTCCGGGCGAAATTAGCTGCCAGATTGTTTATATTTACCTTCGAACTTGAATTATTCAACGGGGGACGGTTTGATGACAAGAAAAATCATTTTGCTGTGGATGGCCGCCTGGGTGGTAGCCACTGCCGGTGCATCGGGGTATGAAATTAAGATCAGGCTGGAGAGCGCGCCGAACGAGAAAATCACCCTGGCCCACTATTTTGGCTCGGGCGTGTTTGTGGACGACACGGTCAGGACCAACTTCAGCGGCGAAGCTGTTTTTCAGGGAGACTCACTCCTGCCGCAAGGGTTGTACAAAATTTACCTGAATGCCGACAAACATTTCGATTTTTTGCTGGGAGCCGACCAGCGGTTGACCATCACCAATCCCGGGTTTTCGCTCGAAGGAATGCAGATGGAAGGCGCCCCGGAGAGTGTCGAATTCCTGAAGTACATGTACTGGCTGAAAGAGCGGCAGGCCCTCAAACAGCAGCTGGACAAGCAGCGGGAGAGCGCCGATGCTGCCGGAAAAGCTGCAATTGAAGAGAAACTCCACCAGCTTTCGAAGGAGGTTTCCGACTATTGGAAAAAGAAAAATGAGGAATATCCCGGAACTTTCCTGGCGGCTTTTCTGATGGCCAACTATTACGAAGAACCCGACGAAAGCAAAATCCCGCCTGAAATTGCTGCCAGCGATTCGCTGAAGTGGCTTTACCTTTACAATTACCGCAAAAATCACTATTTCGACTATTTCCGGCTGACTGACGAACGGCTGCTCTTTACCCCGCTCATCAAAAACAAGCTGGAAACCTACTTCGAACGGGTGATCCTGCAAACCTACGATTCGGTGAAACAGGCTGCCTACCAGGTTTTGCACCAGGTGGAGCCACACAAAAAGATGTTCCAGTTTGTAACGGCGCACCTGCTCAACAGTACCCTGAACAGCAAGGTGATGGGAATGGATGCCCTGTTTGTTGACATTGCCCGCGATTACTACCTTTCGGGACGCGCTTTCTGGGCCGACTCAACAACGGTCGACAAAATCCGGGAGAATGTGATTTTTCTGCAGGACAACCTCATCGGGAAGCAGGCACGGGATATCCACCTGCAAACCCACGAAGGCGAATTTTACAGCTTCTATCAAAGCACCGGAAAATTTACGCTCCTGGTTTTTTACGAGCCCAACTGTTCCCATTGCCGCGAATATGTGCCCCAGCTTTACCAGGAGGTGTACCTCCCGTTTCGCGACAAAGGGCTGGAAGTGGTAGCCGTTTACACCATGAATGACAAGGCCGAATGGACCGGGTTTCTGGAGAATCACCAGCTCAACGACTGGGTCAATGCCTGGGACGAACACCATGTGTCGCGGTTTAAAATTATTTACGATACCCGGACAACGCCGGCGGTTTATTTGCTCGACCGCTCCAAAAAAATTGTAGCCAAAAAGTGTACGATCGAATTTTTGAAGGATTACCTCAGCCGAAATCTTTCCCGGTAACCCGATTTTCCGGAATCTTCCTGCCTTCTTTTCAGAACCCTGTGTCCGTTTGATGATGAAAAAGGGTGTTTTTTTCGACATGAAATTTCCTTGATGTCGAAAAAAGCTCCGGTACCCTCACAAAATATGTTGTTCCTTCAGGAATTTGTATCCTTCGATGCTTTTGAAGAAGTGCTCGCGGAGAAAGGCTTCGCTTCGGGTTGGGTATTCTTCGGAGTAGATGAGCTTCCAGGGTCTTCGTCCTTTGGTGTACCG
>JARKOX010000095.1 GCA_029975525.1 Prolixibacteraceae bacterium
AGGGGTGTCTGGATGATTCTGTCACGGTCCTGCAGATCATATTGCATATCAATCGTCGCGGAAGCCCGGTAATCTTCACAGATTCCGTGGACCGTTTTCGGGTCGGCGAAACAACGGGTATATTCCTGCAAGACGTCCTCCGAAAATCGGTGCCGGGCCGTTGGGCCGATCTTGCGTTGCAGATTGAAGCGGATAAAAAAGTCCGGGTCGGCGGCGAGCAGTTTTTCGGGCAGGCCTTCTGGCTGAATGTAAAAGAACCAGTGCCAGTATTTGGTCGCAAATTCCTGATTGGTGTCCCGGTACATGTCATAGGTTGGCAATATGTCCAGTAGGGTGCAGGAGGAAACTTGTTCCGGAAAGTCCTGTATTAGCCGGTGACTGACGCGGGCGCCTCGGTCGTGTCCAGCCAGGTGAAAACGATAAAATCCGAGCTTATTCATAACAGAAACCTGGTCGTTGGCCATGGCCCGTTTCGAGTAATTGGAGTGGTCCGGCAGTCCCTGCGGTTTGGAGCTGTCGCCATAGCCGCGCAGGTCGGTTGCAACCACGGTATATTTTTCAGCCAGCTTAGGGGCGATGAAACGCCACATTAGATAGGTTTCCGGGTGCCCGTGCAGGAGAAGCACGGGCTCTTTGCCGTTGCCTCCCATCCAAGTGTTGATTTCGATTCCTTCCCCCACGGATATTTTTTGCTGGGAAAAACCGGGGAAATAATCTTTGGCCAACATGCAAATCCCTCCCACTATTCCTTTTTCTACTGTCATTATCTTTGCTGCGGCGTCTGTCGTAAAATACTAATTATTAATTTGCAAATAGTTTTTAACTATGAATGGCGCTATAATGGTAGCAGGTACTTTGATAGCAGTAAGCCGGGGAGAGGGTGCAATGACGCTTGCTCAAATGAAATATTTTTCCGAGGTCTGTAAAGAAAAAAGCATCACCAAGGCAGCAGAAAACCTGCATATTTCGCAGCCTTCGGTCACAGTCGCCATGAAAGAGCTGGAAGCGGAAACCGGCCTCAATTTGTTTATTCGCAAAGGAAAACGGATCGATGTTACGCCGGAAGGAGAGTTTCTGCTGGCGAAAGTCAATGCGATATTGTATAGTGTGGAACAATTAAATAGTGACATCAGCGAACGAGTGAACACAAAAAACCATATCAAGCTGGCACTGCCGCTTCAGGTGGGCTCGATCCTGATCCCGATGATTTTCGAAGACTTTCTTCCCCGCAATCCAGAAATCCGTCTGGAGATTGTTGAGTTGGGCGGTATGGATTCGCTTCGTATGGTGGAAAAAGAAGAACTCGATCTGGCAATTACGATTTATGAGGCCGATTTTTGCAGCGGCCTGAACTATATCCCGCTTTTTGACAGCGAGTGTTGTTTTTGCACGAACCGTGAGCATCGTCTGGCAAATCGGCAGTCCGTTGAGGTGGTGGATATTGCAGGCGAAAAATTTGTCATGCTGCAAGGCGGCTTTTTTATCAACCGGATGGTGCAGCAGGCATTCACCGAGACAGACTGCCATTTAAATGTGGTGCTGCGTTCGGCGCAGTTGCACACAGTGAAAGCGTTGGTGAGCAAAAATCTGGCGTCCACTTTTCTTATGCGGGAAACTGTGAGC
>JARKOX010000100.1 GCA_029975525.1 Prolixibacteraceae bacterium
AGAAAGTGGATGTCGTTGGTGGCAATAACTTTCACTCCCAATCGCGGAGCCAGTTCAAGAATCTGCTGATTTACCTGCACCTGACGGTCGTACACATCCCGCCGCAGCTCGGGTAATTCCGACGGATGCCGCTGCAATTCGAGATAAAAATCGTCTCCGAAGACAGATTTGTACCAGGCGATTGTCTCTTCAGCTTCACTCAACCGCCCTTCGTTCAGCAGGGATGGTATCTCGCCCCCCAGGCAGGCTGACGACACTATCAGTCCTTCGCCATATTTTTCAAGCAACTGCTTGTCGACACGGGGGCGGTAATAAAAGCCTTCGGTGCTGGCAATCGAAATCAGCTTCACCAGATTGTGGTAGCCGGTTTTGTTTTTGGCCAGCAGGACGAGGTGGTACCCCGAACGGTCTTCCCGTCCGCTGCGATCTTCGATTGAACGGGCTGCCACATAGGTTTCACACCCCAAAATCGGCTTTATCCCCTTTTTTTTACAGGCGACATGAAATTCCTTGATACCAAACATGGTACCATGATCGGTAAGCGCCAGCGCGGTCATCCCATCGGCTTTGGCTTTCCCCACCAGTCCTTCGATACTGGCGGCCCCGTCAAGAATAGAATATTGAGAGTGGACATGTAAATGTGTAAACGGAATCATGGTATTTGCTGTTAACCTTCAAAAAGGCATTGATCAACTACTTGCCGAAGAGCGGGTTAACGCTGATCGCTCCGCTGTTTCGGCTACATCTTCAACTTGGCTTAAAGGTATACAAAATGGGAGCTTGATCGGGGGTTGTTGATAAAAAAGGAAAAACCGGGGTGTCGGGGAACAAAAAAACCCGGGGATCCCGGGTTGCGAACTCAGTTTAATTTGATTTCAGAAGAAATTTTCTGCCGGATTTCTTCAAACTCCTCCTTGGTCAGCTGCAGCTTCTTGGTGAAGTTCAGCAAATCGGCTTCCGTTTGCATCGGCACCAGATGGATGTGGGCATGAGGCACTTCGAGGCCTAAAACCATCACCCCAACTTTCTGGCACGGAACGGCCCGTCGCAGCCCTTCTGCCACTTTTTTGGCAAACAGGTGCAAATCGGCAAAGAGCTGATCGTCCAACTCAAACAGGTAGTCCACCTCTTTTTTGGGGATCACCAGCGTGTGGCCTTTGGCAACGGGAAAAATGTCGAGAAAGGCCAAAAAGCGGTCATCCTCGGCTACTTTATAGGCCGGGATTTCACCGTTTACGATTTTGGTAAAAATTGTGGCCATTTTTTCTGAAAAGTTACAATGAAATTTCAATAATCTCAAACGGGATTACTCCGGAGGGAACCCGGATATCCACCACATCGCCCACTTTTTTCCCGATGAGCCCCTGTGCAATGGGCGTTCGTACCGAAATTTTTGCCTCTTTCAGGTTCGCTTCCGACTCGGGCACAATGGTGTATTCCATCGTGGTGTTGTTTTTCCGGTTCTTGATCGTCACCTTGTTCAGGATCTGAACCTGCGAGGTATCAATTTTGGATTCGTCGAGA
>JARKOX010000122.1 GCA_029975525.1 Prolixibacteraceae bacterium
GGAAGATCGCCGGAAGTTTTTACATGCCGGGCGTTTTAGTCCGGCCGGGCAGAGCACCCAGCTCATCATCGGGGCTTCCGACGACAGCGACCGCACCGTGCTGAAGCTGGCCTCGGCGCTTTACAACCGCCGCAACCTGAAGCGGGTTTACTATTCGGGATATATTCCGGTGAACAGCTACGACAGCCGACTCCCCGCACTGAACAGCCCGCCGCTCAAAAGAGAACACCGCCTGTACGAAGCTGACTGGCTGTTGCGTTTTTACGGTTTCCGGGTCGACGAAATCGTCAGCGAAGAGTATCCCGATCTCGATTTGAGCCTCGACCCGAAGGTGATGTACGCCTTGCGCAACCCGTGGATGTTTCCCGTGGATGTCAACAGCGCCGATTTGCCCCTGTTGTTGCGGATTCCCGGTGTCGGTCCCCGGTCGGCGCAGCTGATTGTGGCGGCCCGGCGCCATGGGCGACTCAATTCGGCACACCTGAAAAAGATCGGGGTGGTGATGAAGCGGGCACAATATTTTATTACCTGTAATGAATTGAGGGCACATTCGGTCCAGGAACTGAAACCCGAGCGGGTGCGGCTGATGCTGCTAAACCAGGAGAAGCCGGCCGATGCCGTACAGCTGAAACTTTTCCATCCGGTTTCTGCCTTAACACCGGTTTTGCGATGATCGTTTTTCGTTTCGACAATACCTTTGAGGGGCTGCTCACGCTGGTGTTTGAAAGTTACCGGCTGAAGCAGTTTCCCGATGCCATTGTGGGCGGGACCGGCAGCCAGTCGCTGCTCTTTGCCGACACCTTCGAAGTGGTGACCGACGATGCCAAAGCCGAGCGGGTGTGGAACAAAATTGTTGAAAAGAGCTCGTTAGCGGGTGCACACCGGCTCTACCGGGTTTTCCTTTCCGAACTTCCGGAGGCGCCGCTGCTCATCTTTCGTTATATTCGCCTGGTGGTCGGGTCGAAGGTCAATATTGAAACCGATTTTAGCCAGCCGGTAGTGTTGGAGGTGGTTCAGATTCACCGCAAAGTGGTGCGTGAAGCGCAGCGCATTCAGATGTTTACCCGTTTTCAACAGACCGCCGAAGGAAGTTACTACGCCTCCTTTGTGCCCCAATACAATGTCCTCCCGTTGTGTATTCCCCATTTTTGCGACCGTTTTGCCGATCAGGAGTGGATTATTTACGACCTCCGGCGAAATTTTGGTTTTCATTACGACCGCAAAGAGGTGGTCCAGATCACTTTTGAAAATCTGCGGGTAAACCCGCAAACCGGCCAGCTTCACCAGTCGCTGCTCGATCCCGGCGAGCTGCAGTTCCAGCGTCTCTGGAAAAAGTACTACGACGCGGTTTTTATTCCTCAGCGAAAGAATATTAAAGTACACCGGCAGTTCCTGCCCAAACGTTTTTGGAGCTATTTGCCCGAGAAGAGGTCGTTTTGACAGATTTTTCCAGTTGAAAACACCTTTTTTGCCGGAATTTTCAGCATGAATTTCAAAAAATTGATGTACAACAGGTTTTTATTTTAGGATTAATTGAATTTATATATATACTTTCGTGTTCGTACACGGAAATATTTTTCAACCTGAGAAACTAAAAAGTTATATATCGATGAAAATAGGAAAATTCAGTTTGGGAGTGGGCGATCGTTTTGAGCATGAAGGCGAAGCCCAGTTGCGCGCCATCCAGCGGGCAACCGCCGAAGGCGTAGAGATTACGCCCGTCTGGAACAAGTCGAACCGCGAGCACAATATTGTGCACTCCGAGCCGTCAGGCACCCGGAAAGCCGCCGATCAGGCGGTTGCAGTACTCGGATGGGACAAACCCTACTTTGTGGATGCCGACCATATCAACTTTTCCAACGTTGACCGGTTCATTGGCGTCTCCGATTTTTTTACGCTCGACGTGGCCGCCTGGATCGGTAAACCTTCTTCGGAAGAAAAAATTGCTGCATTCAAACAATCCTGCAAGGCATTGGGCAGCGAAGTGAAAATCCCGGGAATCGAAGAGCCCATCGTTATTACCGGGGCGTTACTCGATGAAGTGGCCGCCAAATACCTGACTGCCATAGAGGAAGCTGCCAAAATCTACCGTCATATTGAAGCGGTGAAAGGGGCGGGGAATTTTGTTACCGAAGTTTCGATGGATGAGGTGGAAGCGCCGCAAACACCGGTTGATATGTTCTTTATCCTCAAGATGATTGCCGATCAGCAGATTCCGGCACAGACCATTGCCCCGAAATTTACCGGCCGCTTCAACAAAGGTGTTGATTATGTGGGCGACGCTGAACAGTTTGCCAAAGAGTTTGAAGAGGATGTACTGGTGATTGACTATGCGGTGAAACATTTCGGACTGCCTGAAAATTTGAAACTGAGTGTTCACTCGGGCAGCGACAAGTTCACCATTTATCCCATTATGGCCGACATTATCAAAAAATACGACAAGGGGATTCATGTGAAAACAGCCGGGACAACCTGGCTCGAAGAGGTGATCGGGCTGGCCGTTGCCGGCGGCGAGGCGCTGCAGGCTGCCAAGGATATTTATATCGGCGCACTGGCCCGTAAAGAGGAGCTGTGTGCACCGTATGCCGATGTGATTGACATTGACAACAACCAGCTGCCTTCGGCCGACGAAGTACGTTCGTGGAGCGCCCAAAAATATGCCGATACGTTGCGGCACATTCCTGGGCATCCGGACTACAACCCCAATTTCCGCCAGTTGATTCATGTCGGGTACAAAGTCGCTGCCGAAATGGGCGAAAGATACACCGGCTTGCTGAAAGAGAACCGTGAAATTGTTGGCGCCTGTGTGGAAGAAAACATCTACGAACGCCACCTGAAAAGATTATTTGACCTTTAAATCAGATGCTGAAATGAAAAAATTTATGGATGAAAATTTCCTGTTGCAAACCAAAACAGCCCAGGAACTTTACCACAACCATGCGGCAAAAATGCCGATTTTTGATTATCACTGCCATATTTCGCCGCAGGAGATTGCTGCTGACAAACGTTTCGACAACCTGTCGCAGATCTGGTTGTATGGCGATCATTACAAGTGGCGGGCCATGCGTACCAACGGCGTGCAGGAGAGATATTGTACCGGCGATGCTTCTGATTGGGAAAAGTTTGAAAAATGGGCCGAAACAGTCCCGTACACCTTGCGTAATCCGTTGTACCACTGGACGCACCTGGAGCTGAAAAAATTCTTTGGAATCGACAAGGTGCTCAGTCCCGCCACGGCACGCGAAGTGTGGGAAACATGCAATGCCAAGCTGAATACGCCCGAATATTCGTGTCGGAATATCATCCGGATGGCCAATGTCCATACCATTTGCACAACCGACGACCCGGTCGATTCGCTCGAATATCACCGGCAGATCAAAGCCAGCGGCTTCGAAGTGGCTGTTCTGCCCGCCTGGCGCCCCGACAAGGCGATGATGGTCGAAAATCCGGAAAGTTTTAACACTTACGTGGACAAACTGGGCGAAGCTGCCAATATCGATATCGAAACCTTCAACGATTTTATGGATGCGATTGATAATCGCCACCAGTTTTTCCATGAGAATGGCTGCCGCCTCTCCGACCACGGATTGGAAACCGCTTATGCGGAAGATTACACCGAGAAAGAGATTCAGGCTATTTTTGCCAAAGTGCGCAAAGGTCAAAGCCTGAGCCAGGAAGAGGTGCTCAAGTTCAAATCGTGTATGTTGTACGAATTTGGGATTATGGATCATTCGCGTGGCTGGACCCAGCAGTTTCACCTGGGAGCCCTGCGGAACAACAACACCCGCCTCTTCCGCACGCTGGGCCCCGACACCGGCTTCGATTCTATCGGCGACTTCGAGGTGGCCCGTCCGCTCTCCAGGTTGCTTGACCGCCTGGATATGGAAAACCAGCTGGCGCAGACTATTTTATATAACCTGAACCCGCGCGACAATGAGCTGATTGCAACCATGATCGGTAATTTTCAGGATGGATCGGTTCCCGGAAAAGTTCAATTTGGCTCGGGCTGGTGGTTCCTGGATCAGAAAGACGGGATGGAAAAACAGATGCAGGCCCTTTCGAACCTGGGACTGCTGAGCCGTTTCGTCGGAATGCTGACCGATTCGCGCAGCTTCCTTTCTTATACCCGTCACGAATATTTCCGCAGAACCCTTTGCAATTTGCTGGGTAACGATGTGGAAAACGGAGAGATTCCGCACGACATGGAGCTGTTGGGGCAAATGGTGGAAAATATCTGTTTCAACAACGCATACAACTATTTTAAATTCAATCGTTAATCTGAATCTTTTTTCGCCAATTCAGCGAAAAATTGTATTTTCGCAATCGATTGCAAAGAAAAAATATAGCAAACAGCCATCGGAGCCAAAGCTCGTCCCAATCGAGCAGATAATGGCTGTTTCGTTCGCAGAAGGGTTGGAGGGAAAAACTGACACTGCTGCGGAGATAGCAGAAAAGAACTTTGAAAATTTATACAAATGAAAAAGGTAGTTACTTTCGGAGAGATCATGTTGCGTTTGGCAACGCCTGACTTTCTGCGTTTTGGCCAGTCGGAAGTTTATACAGCCACATTTGGCGGCGGTGAAGCCAATGTGGCCGTTTCCCTGGCGAATTACGGAGTTCCGGTTGATTTCATTTCGCGGTTGCCCAAAAACGATTTGGGAACGGCCTGTATGATGGAGCTTCGTAAATTTGGCGTTGGAGTGGAAAATCTGGTCTGGGGCGGCGACCGGTTGGGAATCTATTTCCTGGAAACCGGTGCGGTGAGCCGCGGCAGCAAGGTGATTTACGACCGCGCCAATTCAGCCGTTTCAGAAATTAAGCCTGGTATGATCGACTGGGATAAAGTTTTTGAAAATGCCGGCTGGTTTCACTGGACAGGTATTACGCCTGCTATTTCTCAATCGGCTGCCGATGTGTGCGCCGAAGCTATCCGGAAAGCCAATGAAAAAAGGATCACGGTTTCGTGCGACCTCAATTTCAGGAAAAATTTATGGAAATACGGAAAAAAAGCTTCGGAAGTGATGCCCGAACTTGTTGCCGGAACCGACATTGTACTGGGTAACGAGGAAGATGCCGCCATGGTGTTGGGAATCAAACCCGAGGGAGTTGACGTAACGGCCGGGCACGTGGAAGCTGCGGCCTACGAGTCGGTGTCGCGCCAGATTATGGAGCGCTTCCCGCGGTGTAAAAAGGTGATCACCACCCTGCGCGGTTCGGTCAACGCCAACCACAACAGCTGGTCGGGTGTGCTTTGGGATGGCAAAACGCTCTTTGAAGCGCCCACTTACCAGATCACGCACATTGTTGACCGGGTAGGCGGCGGCGACTCATTTATGGGAGGGCTGATCTACGGCTTGCTCACCTGGCCCGACAACAGCCAGAAAGCGCTGAACTTTGCCGTGGCTGCTTCGTGCCTGAAACATACGATTTACGGCGACTTTAACCGGGTCACTGTCGACGAGGTTGAAAAACTGATGGGCGGCGATGCTTCCGGAAGAGTAGCCAGATAAAAATTTTTGCATCCCCTCGAAAGAGGGGCTTTTTTTAAAAACTTAAAACTAATTCGAAACTGAGAATTATGGCCCGTTTTACAAGAATAGAGGTCGCCGCTAAAATGAAGGAAACCGGAATAGTACCGGTTTTTTACCACAGCGACGCCGAACTGTGCAAAAAGGTGGTAAAAGCTTGTTACGACGGAGGCATCCGGGTGTTTGAATTTACCAACCGGGGCGATTTCGCTTCGCTGGTTTTTGCCGAACTGAACCGCTGGGT
>JARKOX010000127.1 GCA_029975525.1 Prolixibacteraceae bacterium
CCGATGACTCCCGAACAGGTTGCTTTTATCGAAAACTGGGAGGTGGAAAACTACCGCAAAAAGGTTTCGCTGGGCGGAAAACCGCAGGGACGGGTGGAAAACAAGGTGGTGGTGGTCACCGGGGCGGCCCAGGGATTTGGCGCCGGAATTGCCGGGCTGCTCTTTGCCGAAGGCGCCAACCTGGTCGTTGCCGACCTGAACGAGGAGAAGGGAAAGGCTTTCGCCGCTTCGCTCAATGAAGCCGGGAAGAAAAACAGGGCCGTTTTTGTGCCGGTGAATGTGGCCGATGCAGCGTCGGTTGAAAATCTGGTGCGCGAAACCGTCGGCTGGTTTGGCGGCCTCGACGTGATGATTTCCAACGCCGGAATTCTTCGGGCCGGCAGCCTCGACGAAATGACGCCCGAAACCTTTGAACTGATGACCCGGGTCAACTACAGCGGCTATTTCCTTTGTGCCAAATATGCCAGCGCTGTGATGAAACTGCAACATCGTTACAAACCGGGTTATTACATGGATATTATCCAGATTAATTCCAAGTCGGGACTGAAAGGCAGCAACAAAAATTTTGCTTATGCCGGCGGAAAGTTCGGCGGAATCGGACTGACCCAGTCGTTTGCGCTGGAGCTGATGCCGTTTGGGATCAAGGTAAACTCGATCTGTCCGGGTAACTTTTTTGATGGCCCGCTCTGGTCTGACCCCGAAAACGGCCTGTTTATCCAATATTTGAAAGCCGGCAAGGTGCCGGGGGCCAAAACCATTTCCGACGTAAAACGTTTTTACGAAGCACAGGTGCCGGCTGGTCGCGGATGTACCGCCGCCGATGTGGCAAAGGCCATTTTTTATGTGATTGACCAGGAATATGAAACCGGACAGGCGGTTCCGGTCACCGGCGGACAAAATATGTTGCGCTAACTTCTTTTGAATCCGCCTCAATAGCGGGCGATGAAAGAGGGAGTGGCCGTTAAAAGTTTCCTGTCGAAGGAGTTAAAACGATTGGGGACGGAATTGCCTGGAGTTTTGGAGACATTTCGAAATGGCGAAAATCCGGAGCACGGTCCTTAAAACAAACTATTTGCAAATGAAGATGAAAACGAAAGCAGTCAGGTTATACGGAAAGAATGATTTACGCCTGGAAGAGTTTGAACTTCCGGCTATCACGGCCGATGAAATTTTGGCCAAAGTAGTTTCCGACAGTATTTGTATGTCGTCATACAAAGCGGCCCATCAGGGCGCCGACCACAAACGGGTACCCGATGATGTGGCCGTCAATCCGGTAATTATCGGACACGAGTTTAGCGGCGAGATTGTGGAGGTTGGCGCCAACTGGCAGCATCAATTTAAAGCCGGGCAGAAATATTCCATCCAGCCGGCCATTTATTATCCTGATGGTCCGGTGGGAGTGTTGAGTGCGCCGGGCTACATCTACCGTTTTATTGGTGGCGACGCCACTTATGTCATCATTCCCAAAGATGTGCTGGTGCAGGATTGTCTGTTGGCCTACGACGGTCCGGGATTTTACCCGGCCTCGCTGGCCGAGCCGCTGTCGTGTGTCATTGGGGCGATGCACGCCAATTATCACACCCGCCCCGGCTCTTACGTTCATCAGATGGAAATTGTACAGGGCGGAAAAATGGCCATTCTGGCCGGCGTTGGCCCGATGGGACTGGCGGCCATCAATTACGTGGTTAACCGCACCGACCGTAAACCTTCGCTGCTGGTGGTTACCGATATTGACCAGGCACGCCTCGACCGGGCTGCTTCGATTTTTCCCGAATCATGGGCTAAAGCGAAGGGAATCGAACTGGTTTACCTCAATACCGGAAAGTCGGAGAACCCCGTGGCACGGCTCCGCGAACTTTCGGGCGGCACCGGTTATGACGATGTCTTCGTTTTTGCTCCTGTGCCGGCGGTCATCGAACAGGGCGACGCCATCCTGGCCAATGACGGATGTCTCAACTTTTTTGCCGGTCCGTCCAAACCCGATTTTACGGCAAGGATGAATTTCTACAATGTGCATTATGCCTCTACCCACCTTGTGGGCACCTCGGGCGGAAACAACGACGATATGGTGGAGGCTCTCGGTTGTATGGAGCGCGGCCTGGATCCTGCCGGACTGGTGACCCATATCGGCGGGTTAAATGCCGTAATCGACACAACGCTGAACCTGCCGGATATTCCGGGGGGAAAAAAATTGATCTACACGCATAAAAAACTTCCGCTGACGGCTATCGACGATTTTGCAAAACTGGGAGAAACAGATCCGCTGTTTGCTGCCCTGGCAGGGATTGTTGCCAAAACCAACGGGTTGTGGTCGGTAGAAGCAGAGGAGTTTTTGTTGCAACAGGCACCCGAAATTTGATTTATATCCAGTAGAAGGATTAAAAATATCCCGGACAGAGGCTTTTTGTAAAAAAGATTGGGGTGTCCACGAATGAACACCCCGCATTTGCCAAACTAAACTTAAAGAAAGAAAACCTCTGTCTTTTTTCTTCTTGTCTTTGCATTGACTCTAAATGTTCCTGAAGGTTTAAAAGAATTTTGTTTTTTCTCAACTATTTTGAAAAATAGTCTGTCGGATCAGGTTAAGATATGCTCAGCATAAATGCCTGATCATCTCTGGAGGGAATGAAGTCAACAAACAGGTTGCTTCTTTTTGGTATCAACGGGAGGAATTGGTTTTTTCGTTAAAAATTTTGAGGGCAGCCGGAAAAGGTTCCAGCGCCCGCTGAAAAATTCCAAGGGAGTAGGCGATGGTGAGTCCGTAGTTGGTGAGCGGAACTCCGGCCTGTTTGGCTTTCATAATCCGGGTGAGCATTTCGCGTCGGTTCCACATGCAGGCGCCACAATGGATGATCAGTTTGTAATCGTTGATATTTTCCGGAAAATCATGGCCTCGGGTATGGCTGAATCTCAACTCTCCGCCTACGTATTGATTGAGCCAGTGCGGAATTTTGACAGTCCCGATATCTTCTTCAATAGGGTGATGGGTGCAGGCCTCGGCAATGAGCACCCGGTCGCCGGGCCGGAGCTGTTCAATTGCCATTGCTCCGCGCACCATTTCGGGCAGGTCGCCCTGGAAGCGGGCAAACAGGATTGAGAAAGAGGTCAGAGGGATTTCGGGCGGCGTGTCGGCCGCTACTTTCAGAAAAGCCTGGGAGTCGGTAACCACCAATTTGGGCGGCTTGTTAAAACGTGAGAGGAGTTCGCGCAACCCACTCTCCCGGGTAACCATGCAGAAGGAGTTGTGGTCCAGCAGGTCGCGGATACTTTGAACCTGCGGAAGAATGAGCCTTCCGCGGGGCGCTTCCTTGTCGATGGGGACAACCAGCACTGCAGCTTCATCCGGACCAACCAGGTCGGAGAGAATTGCGGGGCGGTTGATGAAATCGGCCGGCGCTGTTTGCAGCAGCAACTGTCGCAGTTCGTCAATCCCTTTTCCGGAGATAGCCTGTGTAAATACGTAGTTGACCCTGACACTGTCGAGTGATTGGGTAATGGTGAGGTTTTCGGGATAAAGGTCGGTTTTGTTAAAAACCACCACAAACGGGAGGTCGCGTTTTTTGAATTCCGACATCAGTTCTACTTCGAAGGTTCCCCAAATCTCAAAATTACTGACCATCACCGCCAGATCGGTGCGATCCAAAACAGCCCGGGTGCGGGCAACCCTTTTTTCGCCCAGCAGACCAGTGTCGTCAATTCCGGCGGTGTCGATAAAGAGCACCGGCCCCAACGGAAGCAGCTCCATCGGTTTTTCTACCGGATCGGTGGTGGTGCCGGCAATATCCGAAACAATAGAAACTTCCTGGTGGGTAAGTGCATTCAGCATACTCGACTTGCCGGTATTCCGCTGCCCGAAAATGCCGATGTGTAACCGGAAAGATTTTGGCGCCCGCATTTTTTTTTATCTTTTTTCTGACTTGAAAAGTAACAAATCGGCCTTACTTTTTCAATGGTTTGGAAAATAAAAATGGGCGCCTGTTTTTGACGCCCACTGTAATTTTTGTTTGTTTACAGAACTATTTTCCGCCTTCGGCTTTCTTTTCAGTTCCACAACAGCTTTTTCCTGAAGAGGCACAGCTCTTTTTGGCCGCTTCGCTGCAACCGCTGGCTTTTGCATCCGACTTATCGGTGCAGGCTTTTGCATCTTTTTTGGCTTCGGCTTTTTTAGCTTTCTCTTTTTCTCCTTCAGGAGTTGTATTGTCATCAGCTACGATGGTAACTTTGGCTTTTTCAGCAACTACAACTTTGGCGTTGGCGGTGGAAATGGAGATTCCATAAACTGCGATAATTGCAAGAACGAACAATAACTTTTTCATGGTAATTTAATTTTTTAAATTAACGTTTCAACAAATGTATTTGTAATCATTCTAAATAGCTGTTATTGTAATGTTAACGAGTTGTTAAAATAGAGTTTTTGGTCTTTTATTTTGACTATTTTTGAAACTTAAAAAATCAACCCGCACCAGCGAAGATAAAGTTTTTTCCTGAAGATTGGTTTCTTGGGGCTGGTTTCGGAAATGGGAATGCAGAAAACCTGGAAAATCGTTGATGCGAATGGCTGTATGAAGAAAACCTTGCGAAAATATCTGGTATGGATCACCTTGTTGTTGCTGGTGGTTCTTCTGTTTTTCCAGGTTCGCTGGATGGTCTATTCGGTTCGTTTTCAGGAGAAAGTTTTTCAAAACAGCGTTAATCTGGCGCTGAATAAAACCATTTCCGCATTGAATAAAAACCAGACGGTATGCAACCTGATGCGTCAGTGTATGAACTGTGACTCTACCCGGCTGGAAATGCAGCTTTCGTCGAATGGCGTGGGCGACCAGCTTCGCACGGCGATCAACGAGGAGCTGGCGGCATTTAACATCCACCTCAATTACGACCTTTTCATCATAAAAAACAAGCAGGATACGCTGCTGGCCAAACAATTTGACGAGGTGATCCGGAAGGGGGTTTGTTATACCCAAAGTTTGCGCGAGGTGTTGCAGGAATCGGGTTACGAATTGGTGGTCAGCTTTCCGGGCCGGACCCGTTTTTTTCTCGACAGCGCCGGATTGATGCTCCTTTCGTCGGTGCTGCTGATCCTGCTGATTTTTATCTCCATCATTCAGCTGGTACGGCTTTACAAGAGCGAACTGCAACTGGCCGAAAATATCAAGGAGCTGATCAACAATGTAACACACGAATTTAAAACCCCAATTTCGTCCATCGCCCTGGCTGCCAACCTGATTAAAAAGGGGCGGTACGGCGATAATCCCGAAAAAGTTCAGGAGTATGCCGGCCTCATTTTTAAGGAGAACCAAAAGCTGCAGCGGCAGGTTGAAAGTTTGCTGCACCTGGCGGCTATCGAACGGGATGAATTTGAATACCACCGACGGCAGACATCGGTTGATGTGCTGGTTAACGATGCCGTTGAATCGGTTTCAATGCTCATTGCCGAAAGAGAGGGAAAGGTAATTACCGAGCTGGAATCCGCTGACGCAACGGTTTGGGTTGATCCGCTGCATCTGACCAATGCGATCGTCAATCTGCTTTCAAATGCCGTAAAATATTCTGCCGGAGCGCCTGAAATTACGGTCCGCACTTACACCCGGGGACGATCGGTTTGTATTGAGGTCAGCGATCGGGGGATCGGTATTCCGGTAAAATACCAACGATATGTTTTTGACAAATATTACCGGGTACCGACCGGCGATGTGCACAATATAAAAGGTTTCGGGATCGGCCTCTCGTATGTGAAAAACGTGGTCGAAGCACACCAGGGACGTGTAGAGGTGCACAGCGAACCCGGAAAAGGAAGTACTTTTACGCTCATTATTCCCAAATCAGAATAAAATGACGGATAAAAAATTGCATATCCTTCTGGCCGAAGACGATCTGAACCTCGGGTTTTTACTGGTTGAGTTTCTGGAAAGCCACGGACTGCATGTAAAACTTTACCGCGATGGGGAGTCGGCTTTTAATGGTTTCCGAAATGGAAATTTTAATTTCTGCATTTTTGATGTGATGTTGCCCAAACTCGACGGGTTTAACCTGGCAAAAAAAGTGAAGTCGATTAACCGAAACATCCCGGTTATTTTTTTGACTGCCCGGGGTATGAAAGACGACAAATTGAAAGGGTACAACCTGGGCGCCGACGATTATATCACTAAACCATTTGACGAAGATGAACTGCTTTGCCGCATCCGTGCCGTTTCGAACCGCATGGATGTTGAAGTAGCCGGCTGCAACAATGTTTTCAGAATTGGCCGGTATGAATTTGATTTTACCAACCAGGGGCTGAAACTGGAAAACGAAACCCGTCGCCTTACCAGTCGCGAAGCCGAAGTTTTGCAGCTGCTCTGTCTTTCAAGAAACAACATTGTGCGGCGTGAACAGATCCTGACGGCCATCTGGGGAGAAAATGACTATTTTGCCGGCCGCAGCCTCGATGTCTTCATCTCAAAGCTCCGAAAATATTTTAATGACGACCCGGGGGTGAAAATTGAAAATATACCCAAAGTGGGTTTTATCCTTTCCTGCACAGAATAGTTTCTACCTCCGGAAGAAATTACCGGGAGTTTCCCTCGTAGGAGCAACCAGCCGTAGCAAGGGGGCCTCCATCCCTTTGTTCCATCTTTTACCGGTAAAAGATGGAACAAAGACGGGGGAGATCCGGATCAGCAATAGACATCATCTTTGCCGGCATCCACCTGTTTGATGAGTTTTTCGGCGCGTTGCCGGGCAATTCCACTCATTTGGCTGATGGTGTCGGCAATCAGACGGTCACCGATTTGGCGGGTCTCTTCGGAGGCAAAATTCCGGAGGTATTCGCGGAAAGTGGAGAGCGCATTGGGATCGCAGTGCAGTTTGATGTCGCCGGGTTTGGCCAGGTCCATAAAATCGCGGCCGGTACGTCCCAGGCGGTAACAGGCGGTGCAGAAAGAAGGAATATATCCCATCGCCGCCACATCGCGGATCACCTCGTCGAGCGGGCGGTGGTCGCCCAGACTGAACTGGCTGGCATCGGTCTCCTCCTCTTCGTGGGTGTAACCGCCAGGATTGGTGCGGCTTCCGGCCGAAATCTGGCTCACCCCCAACGCAAAGGTTTCGCTTCGCATCCGCGCCGTTTCCCGGGTCGACATAATGATTCCGGTGTAGGGAACGGCCAGTCGCAAAATCGCGACAATTTTGCGGAAATCGTTATCGGAGACGGCAAATGGCGGGTGTGAGGCAAGATCGCTGCCGGTGGCCGGTTCCAGCCGGGGAACACTGATGGTGTGCGGCCCCACGCCAAAATCACGCTCCAGCGCACGGATATGCTGCAGCATGGCCAGCAGCTCAAACCGGTAATCGTAAAGTCCGAACAGGATGCCGATCCCCACATCGTCGATGCCCGCCTGCATGGCACGGTGCGGCGCGGTTACCCGCCAGTCGTAATTCCGTTTTTTGCCGCCTACATGTACCTTGGAATAGGTGTCGCGGTGATAAGTCTCCTGAAAAATCTGGTAAGTACCGATCTTTTCGGCTTTCAGCTGGCGAAATTCATCAACAGAGAGCGGGGCCACGTTGACGTTTACCCGCCGGATTTCGCCATGTTCGCTTTTGACGTCGTAAATGGTTCGCACCGACTTCAGTACATACGGAAAACCTTCGCGCGGATACGATTCGCCGGCTACCATCAGGATACGTTTATGGCCCTGGCTAATCAGGATTTCCACTTCGCGGGCAATCTCTTCCTGGGTCAGCGACCGCCGGATAATAGCTTTGTTGGTGGCGCGGAAAGCACAATAAAGGCATTCGTTGGCACACAGGTTGGAGATGTAAAGCGGAGCAAACAGCACCAGTCGTTTTCCGTAGATGGTATTTTTTACCTGGTTGGCTGTTTCGAACAGTTCATGAAGCAACTCCCCGTCTTCCAGGCAGGTGAGCAGGGCCACCTCCCCGGCGTCGAGGCCTTTCATTTCAGAAGCTTTGGCCAGCACTTCGCGCACCCTTCCGGCATCGGAAGCGGCAGCGGCGAGAGTTTGGCCAATCTGCTGTTCGTCAATAAAATCACACGTTTCGTAATTCATGGGTAATGATTTAAATAGCGGATAAGGCGGATTTGACGGAAACGCCCGGAATGGTGCCGAGCTTTCCGGTGAGGCGGACCACTTCGTCGGTGGTGGCGTCAATGGTCAGGGTGATCACCGAGACAGAGCCCCGTGCCCGGGGAAGGCCGGTGCGGGCCAGGATCAGCGCTGCATGTTCACTCAAGATGGCATTGACCGGTCCTGAACTTTTTTCCCGGTCGTTGATGATAATGCCAACAAATCCCAAACGTTTGTTTTTTTCGTTCATGGTATTCTGGTTTTTATGCGACGAAACGGGGAAGTTTCCGAGGATTTGGTGTGGAGGCAGGATCGGTGGTTACCGATCCGGTCAACATCAAAAACATCCCTTCGGGTCAGCTTCCGGGCCTTCGCGCAGGATATGTAAAAGTAACCACATTTTGGCGGGATCGCGACGAACGTTATTCTGTTTTACAGCTTATTCTGAAAATAATTTTTTTGCCGGATTTTGATAATTTTACCTCGGCATATCAAATTCTGTAATATTGGAAAAGTCTGAAATAATAGGGTTTCTCCGGAGTGAAGGAGAGGAGCGGTCGTCGCTGTTTCGCCGTGCACGGGAGGTACGCGATCAAACGCTTGGTAATAAAGTCTATTTCCGTGGATTGATCGAGTTTTCCAATATTTGTTCAAAAGATTGTTTTTACTGCGGCATCCGGAAAAGCAACAAAAGGGTGGTTCGGTACGAGGCGACCGATGAGGAGATTCTGACCGCCTGCCGGTTTGCGTGGGAAAATCGTTTCGGGTCGGTGGTGCTGCAATCGGGCGAACGGTCGTCGCCTCGGTTTGTCGACCGGGTAGAGCGGCTGGTGCGCGAAATCAAGCGGTTTTCAGGCGGGGAGTTGGGCATCACGCTGAGTTGCGGCGAGCAGTCGCGCGAGAGCTACCAACGCTGGCGTGAAGCCGGCGCGCATCGCTATCTGTTGCGGATCGAAACCTCGTCGCCGGCGTTGTATGCCCGGATTCATCCGCAAAATAGTCTCCATACGTTTGAAAAACGGCTTGAGGCGCTTCGCCTGCTGCGCGAAACCGGTTTCCAGGTGGGGACCGGCGTAATGATTGGCCTGCCTTTTCAAACCGTGGAAGAGCTGGCCGCCGACCTGCTGTTTTTCCGGGAGATCGACATCGACATGTGTGGAATGGGGCCGTACATTGAACATGAACACACGCCGCTGTACCAGTATCGGCACCTGCTGCTGCCGCGCGAAGAACGGTTCGGGCTGGCGCTCCGGATGATTGCCGTGTTGCGGCTGCTGATGCCCGATATCAACATTGCCGCTGCCACGGCCCTCCAGGCCATCGATCCGGCCGGGCGCGAAAAGGCCGTGGCTGTTGGCGCCAATGTGATTATGCCCAACCTTACTCCGTGCCAGTACCGGCGCGACTATTTGCTGTATGAAGACAAACCTTGTCTGGACGAAGATGCCGAACTGTGCCGCAACTGTCTGGAAGCCCGCATTGAATTGACCGGCAGCGAAATTGGTTACGGCGAGTGGGGCGATTCCAAACATTTTCAGCACCGGACAGCGTTGCCATAAACCGCAACGCCGCCGGCAGTTTCCAGTTAGATGATCTGCATTTGTTCGTGCCCGGTGATCTTTTCGCAGTAATGGCATTTGAGTGCCGTCGGCTCTTTTGAGATCACGGTAAATTTGGTGACAATGGCTTCGTGGTTGGTGATACACTTCGGGTTGAAGCATTTGACAATTCCCTGTATTTCGTTTGGAATTTCAACCACCCGCTTTTCCGTCACTTTGTAATCGTTGATAATATTCAGCTTGGCATGTGGCGCAATCAGGGCGATTTTGTTGATTTCGTCGTCGAGGAAAAATTTTCCGGAAACTTTGATAATGGCTTTTGTTCCCAGCTTGTCGCTTTCCAGGTTGGTTCCGAAGGTAATCTGGTTCTCAATTTTATTTAATCCCAGGATGGTGATGACGTTGAAAAGATTTTGGGCCGGGATATGGTCGATAACGGTTCCTGCTTTGATGGCGCTGACTTTCAGCTTCAGTTTCTTTTGATCTTTCATGATGAATTTTTTTTAAAT
>JARKOX010000136.1 GCA_029975525.1 Prolixibacteraceae bacterium
GCATCTTGCGGATAATGAACGGTTTAAACAGCTCTGATGCCATATCTTTCGGGATACCACATTCATTCAGGTTTAGCTCGGGGCCAACTACGATGACCGAACGGCCGGAATAGTCAACGCGCTTACCTAAAAGATTTTGGCGGAAACGGCCTTGCTTGCCTTTGAGGCTGTCGCTCAGCGATTTCAGCGGTCTGTTTGATTCTGTTTTGACAGCGCTGGCTTTGCGCGAGTTGTCGAAAAGTGAATCAACAGCTTCCTGCAACATTCGCTTTTCGTTACGCATGATCACATCCGGCGCTTTAATTTCGATCAATCGTTTCAAACGATTGTTGCGGATGATGACCCTACGGTAAAGGTCGTTGAGGTCGGAAGTGGCAAAACGACCACCATCGAGTGGAACCAAAGGTCTGAGTTCGGGTGGAATCACTGGAACCACTTTGGTAATCATCCATTCCGGACGGTTTTCAATACGCGTACGGGCCTCACGGAACGACTCGAAAACCTGAAGCCGTTTGAGCGCTTCCTGCTTGCGCTGTTGTGAGGTTTCGGTGCTGGCCTTGTGACGAAGGTCAAACGAAATCTGGTCGAGGTCGAGCCGGGCAAGCAGATCGTGGATGGCTTCGGCACCCATTTTGGCAATAAATTTGTTCGGATCGGAATCAGGCAGATATTGATTGTCGGCAGGCAATGCGTCAATAATATCCATATATTCTTCTTCGGTCAGGAAATCCATTACCTGAAGATCGGTTTTGATACCTGGTTGAATGACCACATAACGCTCGTAATAAATGATCATATCGAGCTTTTTGGTCTGCAAGCCGAGCAGGGCGCCAATCTTGTTGGGCAAAGATCTGAAATACCAAATATGCGCAACTGGAACAACAAGTTGGATATGTCCCATGCGTTCGCGACGCACTTTCTTTTCTGTCACCTCAACCCCGCAACGATCGCAAATGATGCCTTTGTAGCGGATTCTTTTATATTTTCCACAATGACATTCCCAGTCTTTCACCGGGCCGAAGATCCGTTCACAAAACAAACCATCCCTTTCGGGCTTGTAGGTTCTGTAATTGATCGTTTCAGGTTTGAGCACCTCACCACTCGACCGTTCCAGAATTGATTCGGGCGAAGCAAGGCTGATGGTTATTTTTGAAAAACTACTGCTGATAGTACTGTCTTTCCTGAAAGCCATATGGTGTAATAAATTTGTATTAAAAGAAAATTGGCTGCCAGGCCGGATGAGTACCGACCTGGCAGGGTTTTTTAGTCAAAGGTTACTTCCAATCCTAAGCCGCGAAGCTCGTGGATGAGTACGTTGAACGATTCTGGGATTCCGGGGACCGGCATGTCGCCACCTTTGACGATGGCTTCGTAGGCCTTGGCGCGTCCCACCACGTCGTCTGATTTAACCGTAAGGATCTCCTGAAGAATGTTGCTGGCACCGAAAGCTTCGAGCGCCCATACTTCCATTTCACCAAAACGCTGTCCCCCAAACTGAGCTTTACCACCCAAAGGCTGCTGGGTGATGAGCGAATAAGGTCCGATAGAACGGGCGTGCATTTTGTCGTCAACCATGTGGTGCAGCTTTAACATATAGATATAACCTACTGTGGCCGGCTGTTCAAAACGTTGCCCGGTACCGCCATCGTAAAGATAGACACTGCCGTATTC
>JARKOX010000140.1 GCA_029975525.1 Prolixibacteraceae bacterium
GGTAATGTGGTCAAAAATAGTTGGTGATTTTTAGGAAAATAATTAGTAAACTCCACGCTGTTAATCGGAAGAGGAAGCAGGCTCTGGTGGAGATCAACCTGCCAGCAATACGATTAACGCATAAACAGTAATACAAGGGTAGTCTTATAGGCTGTCCTTTCTCTGTTATTACTGGTATGCCCGATGGCTTAAAAAACTCATTTTGCGTTAGCAAAATAAATGTACCATTTGATGAAGTTTATTCGGTGTTTAACGGTCAACCCACGGTGAATATCCAGGTGGTTTTTCAGATGACTGAAGTATCCTTCTATCCCGTTTGTTGTTCTGGGAATATCGGGGTTTGACAGGTAATGGAACATGTTGGGCAAAGCCCGTTTGATGGTTATATAAGAGCGGCGAAGCAGTTTGTGGGTGTACCAATACCTTCCAGTTTCGGCATTGTATGTTCTTTCATTCAAGTATTCTTTGTGTGTTTCATGCCATTTTAGAAACTCTCTTGTCCAGTAAATCCGGTCATTTTCTGATTTAATCCGAAGGATCAACAGCACCAGTTTGCGCAGTTCCTGCCCGGCCTGATGTTTGGGATATTGGGTTAGCCACAAAAGGCACATGCGCTGGATATGAACCAGACAGCGCTGAACAATGGCTTCAGGAACTGACTTCTTAATGGCTTTTAAAATGCTTTTATGACCATCAGTGGTGATGCTTTCGATCTGGATACCAAGCTTGAGTAAATTGGACAGATCTTCTTTGATTTCCTCGTAATGTTCCCCGTCGGTGAAGCGAAGCAACTGGGTATATCCGTCAAAATCATCCTGGTAACAAACCAGGCAAAACTGTGCAAAATAGGTGGCATCGATTCGTAAATGGACACCCTCCCGACTAATTATTTTTGCCAAAGGGGCTTGCTCCAGAAAATGGTAAAATGTCCGTTGAAGCGTGGCTTGCGACAGCCCGCTTTCCCTACTTAAAGTTTGATAAGTCTGACGTTCAAATATCCATTTTCGAAACCACACAAACCTGTTTTGAATACGCTGTTCTGGTCGGTTTTCGGTTAGAAAAATACCGCATCTTTTACACTTGAACCGTTGCTTCCCGTTTTGTTTTCCCCATCGAATAACATCACTATATCCACAGGCCCAACAGCGTTTTTTTTGATTTTTTCATAAACATAAAAAGTTTGATGAAACCAAGTTCATCAAACTTTCTATACTATCAATAAAAGCAGGCCTTTCAACGCTTTTTACCAACTATTTTTGACTAATATGCCGTATTTCTTATGATACCTGTCAGGAATAGGATATATTCGGGTACCATATAATAAATGTCCGGATTTTACCCAGGCTCCGGCAGGGGTAAAAACAGAACCCGGCTTACAGGTCTGCCATTTTTTTCTTACAGATACCGGTTACGATACCACGCCATAAACCGGTCTACTCCCTCCTGCAGCGGAGTGGAGGGATGGTAGCCAAACTCACGCTCCAGGTCGGAAACGTCGGCAAAAGTTTTGTACACATCACCCGGCTGCATCGGCTGGTACTGCTTGATGGCCAGTTTGCCCAGCGCTTTTTCAATGGCGCCGATAAAATCGGTCAGTTTTACCGGATCAGAATTTCCGATGTTGTAAACCCTGCAGGGGGGCACGGCTTCGGAAGGCGCCCGGTCGATGACCCTCAGCACGCCTTCGGTAATATCGTCGATGTAGGTGAAGTCGCGGTAAAGTTCGCCGTTGTTGAAAACATTGATCGGCTTCTGGTCGAGAATGGCGCGGGTAAAAAGGAAGTAGGCCATATCGGGGCGTCCCCACGGACCGTAAACGGTAAAAAAACGGAGGCCGGTGGCCGGAATGCCAAACAGGTGGCTGTAGGTGTGGGCCATCAACTCGTTGCTCTTTTTGGTGGCCGCATAAAGGCTGACCGGATGGTCGGTGCGGTCGGCTGTGGAAAGCGGCATTTTGGTGTTGCTGCCATACACACTCGACGAACTGGCATACACCAGGTGCGCTACCGGGAAACGGCGGCACGCCTCAAGGATATTCAGAAACCCAACCACATTGCTTTCGATGTAGGCATGCGGGTTTTCGAGACTGTAGCGCACACCGGCCTGGGCAGCCAGGGAACAAACCCGGTCAAACTTTTCGGCTTCAAAAAGCTTCATCACGGCAGCGTGGTCTTCCAGTCCGGCTTTCAAAAACCGGTAACCGGCAAACTTACTGCTCTGCACCAGCTTGCCCGAGTCGGCAGCTTCACGGCTGATGCCGGTTTCGGCCAGACGGTCATACTTGAGCGCGGGGTCGTAATAGTCGTTTATATTATCCAGCCCAACCACTTCGTCGCCCCGCTCCAGCAGGCGCTGCACCAGGTGAAACCCGATAAAACCGGCGCTTCCGGTAACCAGAATTTTCATAGCTCACTCTCCTTCTTAAAATTTCAAAAAGCTCCCTGCCCGACCTTTTCAGGCAAACGGGAAGATCTTCTTTTCAGCCAGGTAGTCGAGAATAACCTCCACATTTTCGCTGTTCTTTTCCGGATTGAAAGCGAAGCAGGCATTTTCGGGCCGGTCAAACGGCAGGTCAACGCCGGGCAGGAATTCTGTGGCGCCGCGATCGGCTTTTTCATACAGCTCGGGCTTGTTCTTCCGGCAGAATTCCATGGTTGCATCCATGTAAATCAGGTGGAAACGCGCTTCGCCAATAATCTGGGCCACCTGTTTCCGAAGGGAGGCGTCGGGCGAGATGAAAGAACAAACGGCAATAATTCCCTGGTCGTTAAGCAGGCGGCACACATGGGCCACCCGGCGAAGGTGTTCGGCACGGTCGGCAGGCGAAAAATCGAGTTCGCGGTTCAGTCCCGAACGGACCGAGCTGCCGTCGAGACTGACGACAACCGCTCCTTTTTCGAACAAATTCCGTTCGAGGATAAAGGCCAGCTCATTTTTCCCTGATCCGTGGAGACCGGTGATCCAGATGGTACTGCCCCGCTGGTTGTAGCGGGTGGTACGTACGGCTTCGGAAACCAGCGGCTGCCCGTTGGCAATTTTCTCACGGTCGGCATCGGTAATGCGCGAAGGCAGGTCTTTGATGCTCAGCCGGTCAATAATCATCCCCACTGCACAGGTGTTGTGCGTGATCGGGTCGATAAGGATAAACGAACCGGTCTGGCGGTTTTTCCGGTACGGATCAAAGAAGATCGGTTTGGTGGTGGTGAGCACCACCCGCCCGATATCGTTCAGGCTCAACCAGTCGAGTTTCGATTTAACCAGGGTGTTCACATCCACCTTGTAACGCACTTCATCGATCCGCACTTTGGTGGTGTTGGTGGTGTGCTTGATAAAATAGTTGGTGGAAAGGTCCATTGGCTTTTCATCCATCCACACCAGCATGGCTTCAAAATGACGCTCAACATGCGGCATATTGTCGGGATGCACCAGCATGTCGCCGCGCGAAATATCGATTTCATCCTCGAGGGTAACCGTCACCGATTGCGGCGGGAAAGCGTACTCCAGGTCGCCGTCGTAACTCACCACCGAGCGAATCTTCGACGTTTTTCCGGAAGGGAGCACTTTTATGGTGTCGCCCCGGCGGATGATCCCCGATGCCACGCGGGCCGAAAAACCGCGGAAATCGTGGTCGGGACGAAGCACATACTGTACCGGGTAACGCAAATCGTTAAAATTGCGGTCGCTGTTGATGTGTATGATTTCGAGGAATTCGAGCACACTCTTTCCGTGGTACCAGGGCATCTTCTGCGAAGGTTCCACCACGTTGTCGCCTTTCAGTGCCGACAGCGGAATAAAATGCACATCGGGAATATCGAGCTGGGTGATGAAGTTGCGGTAGTCGTTGCAAATTTTATCGAACACCTCCTGCGAATAGCCCACCAGGTCCATTTTATTAACCGCCAGCACCACATGTTTGATCCCCAGCAGGGAGACCAGGAAGGTGTGACGGCGGGTTTGGGTGATCACCCCGGCCGTGGCATCGACCAGGATAATGGCCAGGTTGGCGGTCGAGGCGCCGGTAACCATGTTGCGGGTATATTGTTCGTGACCGGGGGTGTCGGCAATGATAAACTTACGGCGGGCTGTTGAAAAATAGCGGTAAGCCACATCGATGGTGATTCCCTGTTCCCGCTCGGCTTTCAGTCCGTCGGTAAGCAGGGCGTAGTCGATATCGTCGCCGGCGTGGCCTTCGCGCTTGCTGTCGCGTTCGAGTGCCGAGAGCTGGTCTTCATACAGCTTTTTACTGTCGAAAAGCAGCCGCCCGATCAACGTCGATTTGCCATCATCGACCGAACCGGCAGTCAGAAACCGGAGCAGGTCTTTTTGCTGGTCCTGGTTCAGGAAAGCTAAAATATCCATGCCCCCCTCGGCTGTGTCGGAGGAGCGTAAAGGTTCGCTGGGATTTACGGGGGCACTGTTTTCAGCGGCCGTAAAACCGTCGTTCTTTATATTTGTTTTTTCGTTCATTGCTGGCAATTTCTAAACATTTCAACATCCTTCCCCGGAAGCGGGAGTCCGGATAAGATTCTTAAAAATACCCTTCTCTTTTTTTCTGTTCCATACTGGCTTCCTGGTCGAAGTCGATCACGCGGGTGGTCCGTTCCGATTTGGTAATCGTCATCATCTCCTCCACGATCTTTTCGATGGTGTCGGCTTCCGACTCTACGGCGCCGGTAAGCGGGTAACATCCCAGGGTCCGGAAGCGCACTTTCCGCATTTCGGCGCGTTGGCGCATCTCTTCGGGCATCCGGTCGTCGTCAACCAGGATCAGGTTACCGTCGAGATTGACCACCGGCCGCTCTTTGGCATAATAAAGCGGAACGATGGGAATCTTTTCGAGGCGGATGTACTGCCAGATGTCCAGCTCGGTCCAGTTTGAGAGCGGGAAAACGCGGATCGATTCGCCCTTGTGCACTTTGGCGTTGTAAATATCCCACAGTTCGGGGCGCTGGTTTTTGGGGTCCCACTGGTGAAAGCGGTCGCGGAACGAGAAGATCCGCTCTTTGGCGCGCGATTTTTCCTCATCGCGGCGGGCGCCGCCAAAAGCCGCATCAAACTTATACTTATCGAGTCCCTGCAGAAGCGCCTGGGTTTTCATCACGTCGGTATGCACCTTGCTGCCGTGGGTAAACGGCCCGATTCCGGCTTCGAACCCCTCTTTGTTGTAATGTACGATCAGGTCCCACCCTTTTTCACGGGCGTAGTTATCGCGAAATTCGATCATCTCCCGAAACTTCCACTTCGAATCGATGTGCATCAGCGGAAACGGAACTTTGCCGGGATAAAAGGCTTTTTCGGCCAGCCGGACCATCACCGATGAGTCCTTCCCGATGGAATAGAGCATAACCGGATTTTGAAATTCGGCCGCCACCTCGCGAATGATATAGATCGCTTCGGCTTCCAGTTCCTTCAGATTGGTCAGAGAATATGCTTTCATCTTTTTTGAAAAATCTTCAGATTAATGCAACGCAAAGGTTGCAAAGATAGGATTTTTCTTCTTCCGCCCGAGAGCGGGAAAGGGCGGACGGGGGTTCAGAATTTCCAGAAAACGGGAATGAGGGCCAGCGAGACAAGCATTACCAGGATATTCATGGGAATACCGATTCTTAGGTAATCGTTAAATCGGTAATTTCCGTATCCCTGCACAATCAGGTTGGTTTGGTAACCGATGGGCGTAGAGAAGCTGGCTGAAGCTGCAATGGCAATGGCCACACAAAACGGTTTGGGATCGACGCCCAGCTGCTGGGCGGCAGAAAAGGCAATGGGAAAAACCAGCGCTGCCGCGGCGTTGTTGGTGATCACCTCGGTAAAAATGGTGGTGATGAGGTAAACGCCGGCCAGGGCGCCAATAGGCCCGAATCCTTTCGAAAAATTGATGGTCGTCCGCGCCAGGGCATCGGCGGCGCCCGAATTTTGCATCGCCTTGCTGATGGCAAACGACATGGCAATGGTAATCAGGATATCCCAGCTGATCACCTTGGTGTATTTCTGGTGCGGCATAATTTTAAACCACACCATCAGCATGGCCACCAGCGCCGAAAAATAGAACATATCGAAACTGATCGCTTTCGGGGTATAGATATATTTTCCGAAGGTAGCCCCGACAATCATCAGCAGCAACAGGAACATGGCCGCCCATTTTTTGACTTTTTTCCCCGACACATCGTGGTCGCCGATGTAAGAGGTGAGGTAAAAAATTTTGGAATCCCCCCAGTTGCGGATAAACTTTTCGTTGGTCAGCAAAACCAGGCTGTCGCCTGCTTTCAGTTTCAGGTTGGCCACATTGGAGGTGATGCGCTCGCCATTGCGGTGAACCGCCAGTACAACGGCCTGGTAGTGTTCGAAGAAATTAAAATCGCTCACATTTTTCCCCACACCGGGAAAGCGGGGAGCGATCACCGCTTCGTACTGCCGCAGCTCCGATTTGGGAATAATCCCTTTCACCTGGTCGATGCCGCGCAGTTTGACATTTTCCAGCTCCAGGATGTAATTCAGGCTGTCGGATTTGCCGGCTACCAGCAGCAGGTCATTTTCACGGATCAGATGAATGCCCGAGGAGACCCCGATAATCTCACCTTCACGCTCAATCGACAGCACCACCAGGTTTTTCAGCTCCCGGATCCGGCCGTTTTTAATCTCATGCCCGATCAGGTTGCTGTTTCTGGGAACAATCAGGTCGTAATAATACTCCCTGAAATCGTTGTAGTTGGTGTTCAGTTTGATCTTTTTCCCGGGAAGCAGTTTGTTCCCGAAGACCGACATATACAGAAAACCGGCAGCCGCAATGGGCAGCCCCACCTTCCCCAGCTCAAACATGCTGAACCCGTTCATCCGGTTGTCGAGCATCAGCCCGTGCACCACCAGGTTGGTCGAGGTTCCGATCAGGGTACACATGCCGCCCAGGATGGTGGCATACGACAGCGGGATCAGAAATTTCTGGGAGGAGAGGTTCATCTTTTCGGCCCACTTTTTTATCATGGGGGCAAAAATGATGACCACCGGGGTGTTGTTCAGAAAGGCCGAAAGAGCTGAAATCGGGATCATGATGCGCGGGATCATAAACGAGAGCTTGCTCCGGCGCCGGGGCAGCAGCACCTGCGCCATGCGGTTCAGCGCCCCCGACTGCCTCACCCCTTCGCTCACCAAAAAAAGAATGGCCACCGTGAGCATCCCGATGTTGGCAAATCCGGCCACCGCTTCCTGCGCGCTGATTATTCCGACCGCCATCAGCACCGTGACGGCGGAGAAAAGCACCAGCCCGGGACGCAGCATCTCTTTGGCCAGCGCCACAATCATGAAGACAATCGAACCGACTACAAGGTATCCTTCAAGCGACATAGAGAATGGATTTCAGTTTTCTGGCGTTAAATTTTATGTTCCCCCCGGAATTCATCGCTGAACAAATTAATCGGTATTTCCCGAGATTTCCTAAAAAAATTTCACCCCGGCAGCGGCAAATACCTGATTTTCGCTTCAAAAAAGATAAAAAAAAGCCAAAAGAAGCTGTTAACGCCATAAAGAAAACCGTCTGAAAAACAAAAAACGATCCCGGCAAGCGGCCCAAAAGAAGAACAGCCCCGCCTGGGTGCATCTTCCGGAAAATTACCGGCACAACAGGCTGATGGGTTTTACCTCAACTGGGACCGACCTCCCGGGATCGTCTCTTTCCAGATTAATTCTGCTTCGACAACTCTACCAGCTGCGCTGGGGCGGTTACCTGGTCGAATGGCACGAAGGTAAATCCGTATTCATAAGCTTTGTCGGGCAAAAGCATGTATTTGGCCAGCGGCTTGGAGTACCAGCTGTCGACACTGCCCAGCCCCCGCTGGAAATAGTCGATATTCCAGCGAACCAGGTTTTGTTTTTTCACATCGGTGGGATGCTTTTGCTCTTGGTGCACCGGACCGTAGTCGATGCCGGTGCGGGCATCAAAATCAGCAGTCAGGTAAGGCATGGCCGTTGTTTCGAACCCTTTTTCGCGGGCGTCTGAAATCGCCATCAGCCCCTGTCCGTTGGCGTTCGAGAGCGCCACCCAGCGCACGTCGGTTTTGTTGCCATTCTCCTGCGGCCGCACATACGGCACCATCTGGTCGTCCACCTTACTCTGATACAGATCGACAAACGCCGACACATTGCGGTCAACATAGTTTTCCCACGGTCCGCGGCCAAACCAGCTCATATTTTCAAAGCCGGATTTCAGGCACAACACCATTCCCACACGCGGGATGTCCGATTTTTCGGTAGCCGAAGCTTCCAGCCGGTTTTTCAGGTGAATTTTTCCATTGCCGTTCACCGTGTAAACAGTCGAGAAGGAAGTGCCGGCTTCGGGCAGGTCCCAAACCGCGGTGAGCTGCCAGGTAGCGGCATCCAGCGCCTTGGCATCAAAACTTTTCAATTTTTGCTGAAGGGTCACTTTCTTCCAGTTGATGTTGTTTTTGGGCATGGCATTTCCAAAATCGTTATCGGTAACTGCCCGCCAGAAGTCGGGTTGCGGTCCCTTTTCGAGGTACTCGGCGCCTTTGTAGCTGTAACTGGAAAGAATCCCGGTCCGGGTGTCAAAAACAACCTGCATGACCGAATTGCGAAGCGTAAGTTTTTGCCCGGTTTGCTGCTGAACAAGCTTTTCTGCTTCAGCCACAACCGGTGCAGCGGCCTGGTACCAGGGGAGGCGGATCTGTTCGCAGGCCACCACATGCCCGGCCGGCACAACGCCGGAAGCCTTTTGGGTCCGCGCCTCCAGGTGGAGGAAATATTCCGTGGCCGGTTTCACTTCCAGTCCCGAAGCGTCCAGCTGCACAACCTTGCTCAGGTGAGGCTCCACTTCCAGCGGCTGAACGTCCAGCTTACGAACCACCTGCCCATCAGATTTGATGTACGCCGTGATTTCAACATCGCGCAGATTGGTGAAATCGTAAAGATTTTCAACCAGTATCCGCATTTTTTCGGGACGCAGGGTGAGCGGTTTAAACTTCACCCACTCGTGCGCTTTTTTAACTTCGTACAACGACGGTTCGGGGGTGCGGTCGGCAAAAACAATCCCGTTGATCAGGAAGTTTCCGTCCGAAGGCATGTTCACACCGTAATCGCCGCCGTAAGCATAAAAGCGGTTCCCTTTTTCGTCGGTTTTCCAGATTCCCTGGTCAACCCAGTCCCAGATGAAACCACCCTGTAGCTGCGGATATTTGTTGATCACATCCCAGTAATCCTGGAAGTTGCCGGTGCTGTTGCCCATCGAATGGCAATATTCCGAAGGGATAAACGGACGGTCGAGCACCCGTTCGCCAAACCACTCAAAGGTGCGCGGATCGGGATATTGCGGCACGATGATGTCGCTGTTCCAGTCGAACTCCAGCGCAAAGCGGCTGCCCACCTCTACCCTTTCATACTGAACCGGGCGTTTGCTGCGGTCGGCCGCTTTAATGGCCCGGTATCCGGCGTAGAAATTTACGCCATTTCCGGCTTCATTTCCCATCGACCAGATGATGACCGAAGGATGGTTTTTGTCGCGCTGCACCATGCGGACCATCCGGTCGACGTGCATCTGCTCCCACTCGGGCTTTTTGGCCAGCGACTTTTCGCCGTAATAGAGGCCGTGCGATTCGATATTGGCTTCGTCCACCACGTAAAGGCCATACTGGTCGCACAGTTCGTACCAGCGTTCGGGCTGCGGGTAGTGGCTCAGCCGCACGGCGTTGATATTAAACTGCTTCATCAGCCGGATATCTTTCATCATGATCTCTTCGTCAACCACATGGCCGGTATTGGGGTTGTGCTCCTGCATGTTCACCCCTTTGAGGGTAATGGGAACCCCGTTCACCAGCAACAGCCCCCGTTTGATCTCCACCTTCCGGAAACCAATGGCCTGCGTGGTCGACTCCAGTACCTGCCCTTTGTTGTCTTTCAGGTTAATCAGCAGGGTATAAAGATTGGGAAACTCACTACTCCAGGGTTTTACACCGGGCAGTTCGGCCAAAAAAGCGGTAACCGAGCCCGATTTTCCATTCAGGCTGGCCGGTTTGACCGAACTGCTCACCACCGAACCGCCGTCGAAAATGGTGTACTCCACCTGCACCTCCCGGGCTTTTTCGGTGTGGTTCTCCAGGTCGACATACAGTTCGAAATGCCCGTCCCGGTAAAGGTCGTCGAGGGTCGACACCACTTCAAAGTCGCGGATGCGCACGTTGGGCTGCGCCTGCAGGTAAACCGACCGTTCGATGCCGCTCAACCGCCAGAAGTCCTGGCATTCGAGGTAACTGGCATCGCTCCAGCGGTAAACTTCGAGGGCGATGGTATTGGTTTTGCCAAACCGGAGGTAGCGGGTGATATTAAATTCCGAAGGCAGCTTGCTCCCTTCGCTGTAGCCCACCTGTTGGCCGTTGATCCAGAGGTAAAAAGCAGATTTTACCGAACCGAGGTAGATAAAAACCGCTTTGTTCTTCCAGTCGGCCGGGACCGTAAACTCGCGGCGGTAAGAACCTACCGGGTTGTATTCGTGCGGTACGCCGGGGGGTTCGGGACCGTTTTTAAATTCGGTAATCGGCGTGCGGGCATCGGCAAATTCGTAGGGATGGTTTACATAGATCGGCACGTCGTAGCCCTCCATCTCCCAGTTGGCCGGCACCGGAATTGTTTTCCAGCCCGAAACGTCAAACGACGGCAGGTAAAACTCAGCCGGGCGCGAAGCGGGATTCCGGGAGAGGTTAAAATGCCACCTTCCGTCGAGCGAAAGGCGGTTGCCGGTTGGCGTTTGGGCCAGCGCCTGCCGGGCATCGCTGTACGAAACAAATGTCGTTCTTCCCGGCTCCTTGTTCCGGTCAATGATCCGGATGTTTTCCCATTCGGGTTTTTCCTGGGCTGCAGCCAGCCCCGCCAAGCCCCAAACAAAAAGAAATAAAAAACTCAGTCGGTTCATATCAAAAATTTTTAAATGGACAAATACTTCAGCCATAACAAACGGCAACCCGTCTTTTGCGACAGCGCTACCTCGCGCCGCAGACCAGCAGGCGGGTACCATCGAATCCCACAGCTTCGATACGGGTTGATCCTGCCGGATACGGAACATTGGTGAAAGTGTTGCTGCTGCTGCCTGTTCCCACCATGGTGAGGTTGGTGAGCTCCTCACCGGCGTAGGTTTCAAACACCGTCACATTTTTCCATTCGTTGTGCATCACCTGCTTAACCGAAGCGCCGGAAACCCCAGCCTCAAACTGTCCGCTGACCGGCCGCCGCTGCTGGTAGGCATCGATGCTGTTTCCGCTGATGTACCAGATCACTCCGGTTTGTGGTTTCGGATATTGCCGGGCATGGTTTATAGCCTCGTCGATCATGGCCCGGGTGATGGTTTTGCGCGCCGACGAGTAGTCGTCAAAAACTTTGTCTACCTCCTTCAGCATCCCGATTTTGATAAAAAAGTCACTCAGATCTTCGCCCACGGCATCGCACACATTTTTTACGAAGTTGATCTGCAGCTCTCCGTCGGTCAGGCCGGTTTCATCGGTATTTCTGACCTTCTCAAAAATATCGGCCCAAAAATAGGGTTTATACCATTTATTTCCTTCGCCGGCGACATGATAATAAAGTTGCAACTGCCAAAGCGGCACCAGTTTCACAAAATGGTCGCCTCCCCATTTTCCATCGGCAGAGGGGCCGTAATCTTTGTCGGGGCCTCCCTGGATGCCCCACTCCTGCCCCCGCAGGATTCCGTTGTTCAGAAATGCATTGAAGCGTCCGCCCCTTACGCCGCCGATATTTTCATGCTCGAGGCGTAGGTTGCCGGGAGTATAATAATACTGCACCCAGGCCGAATAGATATTGTTGGTACATTCGGTGGTGCCCACCCATTTCATCCCGGGACGCACCTGGTTGACGTGTCCAAACTCGTGGGCAATTCCCCAGTTGTTGTTGCGCACACTTTCGGGGTTGGCAACGGTTGCCATGGTGTTGTCATGAAAAGCGGCGCCCCAGCCGTCGGCATGCATGTAGCCGTTCCAGATCACCCGTCCGAACATGCGGTTTTCGGGCTGGCGGTTATATTTTTCCAGTCCCATCATGGTCTGCTCCAGCCCGATGATGTTGTCATACTCCCGGATCAGTTC
>JARKOX010000255.1 GCA_029975525.1 Prolixibacteraceae bacterium
GAAGATGCGCCAACATCTTCTTCCAGGCCCCAACGGGCTTTAAAATAAAGTATTTACAAAAACATCTCGAATTTATGCAAAAAAACGTGAAACTGCTGTGTCCGTTTATAAAACGACACAGGAAAATCTTCAGGGTTATGCGTATTACGCTTGTTATTTGGCTGGTTGGAGCACTTCAGGTGCTCGCCGGTTCGGGGTATTCCCAGAATACCCGGTTGAATCTGCAGATCAGGAGTGCGTCCATTAAGGAGGTGCTGTTAGCCATCGAAAACCAGAGTGAGTTTTATTTTCTGTACAACAGCGAGTTGATTGATGTACAGCGGAAGGTGGATGTGTCGGCCAAAAATGAAACCATCGACCAGATTCTTTCGAAATTATTTCCGAAAGAGGAGGTGTCGGTGCTGGTTCGCGACCGTCATATTATCCTGACGCCGGTTGAAAAAGTGATGCAGCAGCCGGCTTCCGGGGTAAAAGGGACGGTAACCGGCAAGTCGGGTGAGCCGCTGCCCGGGGTGACGGTTATGCTGAAAGGCACCGGCACCGGAACGGTTTCCGATGTGAATGGCCATTTTTCGCTGGACCAGGTACCCGCCGGCAGCACGCTGGTATTCTCGTTTGTGGGAATGCGTCCGCTCGAAGTTCCGGTCGGGAACAAAACGGTTTTTACGGTGGTGATGGAAGAAGAGAGTATCGGGATTGAAGAGGTGGTGGCCGTGGGTTACGGCGTCCAGAAGCGGGTGAACCTCACCGGTGCAGTAGCGGCTGTTTCGAATGAGGATATTGCTTCGCGTCCTATGACTGCGCTCTCTACCGGGTTGCAGGGGCTGTTGCCGGGCGTAACAATTGTCAACTCCACCGGTTTGCCAGGGCAGTCAACCGGAACCATCCGCATCCGCGGCCTGGGAACCATCGGTAACTCGAACCCGCTGGTGCTGATCGACGGCGTGGAAGGAAATATCAACATCCTGAATCCCGAAGACATAGAGAGTGTTTCGGTGCTGAAAGATGCCGCTTCGGCCGCAATTTACGGGGCACGCGGCGCCAACGGCGTAATTTTGGTGACAACCAAAAAAGTGACTGGTAAGGAATCGCTCCCAACCGTAAATTTCAACGGTTATTACGGATTTCAGATGCCAACCAGTCTGCCCGAGATGGCCAGCGCCATGGAATATATTGAAATGGATAACGAAGCCCGCGCCAATGTGGGACTTCCGTCAAACTACCCGGATGACGCCGTCGACCGGATATTGCAGGGGAGTGATCCGGATTATTACAACAACACCGACTGGGTGAAAGCGATCTACAGAAATGTTTCGCCACAACAGAACTATTCGGTGAATGTAAATGGGAAAAGTCCCCTGATGGGTTATTATTTCTCCTACAGTTTCCTTGACCAGGACGGGCTGACTGTTGGCTCGACCACCAATTCGCAGCGGCATAATATCCGTACCAAAGTGAATACCCGCGTGGCCAATTTCTTCGATATCACTGCCAACCTGGCCTACACCAGTCGCGAGTATGCCATGCCTTCGGGCGGTTTTGGCAGCGACGGCGGCGCTATCTACACCGCCATGCGGATCAGTCCTGTTATTCCCGAACGTTTTCAGGACGGACGCTGGGGCTATGGCGGCGGATCGGCTAATCCGGTTGCCTTGCTTTTTGATTCGGGACAGAATAAATTTGCCTCGCAGGAAGTCTCCGGAAATTTTACCGGGAAAATCGACCTGATGAAAGGATGGGATGCCTCTGCTACTTACAGTTTTATCCAGTCGAATTCCTTGCGGGAAATCCTTTCCAAAACCATCCATTATTACCGGCCTGGCACCGATGATATCTGGTATTCGACCAATCCGACCAACAAATTTGACAACCGCGACTATTCGAGTATTAAACAAACGTTGATCACCCAATCCAACTACGAACGCAGTTTCGGCAAACACCAGGTTTCGGCAATTGCCGGCTTTTCGCAGGAGTGGTATGTGGAAAAGAACTTTACTGCCCAGCGGATTAACCTGACCACTGAATACAACCCCAGTCTTGAGTTTGGTGCCCAGGAGGGAATGAGCAATAGCGCCAGCGCTGCAACCTGGGCAATCCGTTCCGGATTTGGCCGTGCCAACTACAATTTCGACGACCGTTACCTGTTTGAAGCCAACCTGCGTTACGATTTGTCGTCGCGTTTTTATAAAGACAACCGCGCCGGGTTATTTCCCTCGTTTTCTGCCGGATGGCGTATCTCTGAAGAGCATTTTATGGATAAGTTCGATTCGGTTTTCGAAAATCTGAAGCTGAGAGCTTCTTGGGGAATCCTGGGGAACCAGTATGTTGGTTCTTCCGACTATCCTTATATGGCGGTGATCGGCACCGTGGGGGTACCCAATATCGGGACTGGAGCTAACGTGGGGTATACACAGACTTCGCTGCCTAATCCGGCCCTGCACTGGGAAACCATTACCATGACCAATGTCGGGTTGGACATGACAGTGCTGAAAAACCGGCTGAACATCACTGCCGACTGGTTTGTAAAAAACACCGAAGATATTTTGCTGCGCCTTACCTATCCGAATGTGCTGGGGCTGAATCCTACCGAAGAAAATGTGGGGGCAGTGCGCAACACCGGCTGGGAAGTTGATCTTCGCTGGAACGACAAAATCGGCCGTCATTTGACTTACGGAGCCAGCTTCAACCTCTCTGACGTACAGAATAAAATTACCGATTTTGGTGGTTTGCAGCCCAGTATCGGCTCCTATACCATCAAACGGATGGGGGATCCCATTGATGCATTTTATGGCCTGGTTGCCGACGGGATTGCCATGCCCTGGGATTTTGAACGTTATGACCCGGTTGCCAAACGGTATGTCGGACCGAAATTCCCGATTCTTGATGCCGATGCCGGTCTGGTACAGCCTGGCGATATTAAGTACAAAGACCTGAGCGGACCGGGTGGAAGCCCTGACGGGAAAATCACCCTTGAAGATGACCGCAAAGTGGTGGGGAGCGCGATTCCGCGTTATACATATAACTTCAGGGGCGACCTGGGCTGGAAAGGGATCGACTTCAGCTTTACGCTGCAGGGCGTGGGCAAAGCCGATGGATACCTCGAAGGCGCCGGCCGGCATACCTTTGTCGACCAGTCGGCCTATCCGCAAAAAATTCACAAAGATCGCTGGACCCCCGCCAATCCCAACCCCCAGGCGCCTTATCCGCGCTTTACGGCCAACTATAGCTATAACCAGCGCTTCTCAACCTTCTGGCTCGAAGATGCCTCCTATCTCCGAGTCAAGAATCTCCAGCTCGGATATACGCTGAAAAAATCGCTGACCGAAAAACTGAAGATCGAAAAGTGTCGGATCTATTTTTCGGGCGACAACCTGTTTACGCTGACCGACTTTTTCTATGCCTACGACCCTGAAACCCCTGTGTCAAAAGGTGGTTACTATCCGCAGGTGAAAACAATGGTGTTGGGATTCAATATAACATTCAAGTAATCAAATAAACCTGAAATAATATGAACAAAAAAATATATTCGATACTGGCGGTTGTGGTGAGTTTGATGCTGGCGGGCTGCAACGATGATTTCCTGGAAAGGCCGCCGCTGGATCAGCTGACCGATGCCAATTTCTGGCAAACCGAACAACATGTTCGCGATGCTGCCAATGCCGGTTATTCCGGCCTGATCGGAAAAGATGTGGTGAACATGGGGGAAGGACTGGGCGATAATGTGATGTGGTACCAGCTCACTTCTTGGAGACAGATTGGAAGCGGTTTATATGGGTCCGACCTTAGTTTGCTCAACACCCGCTGGAATGGCTGCTACTCCGAAATTCGCAAAGCCAACTATTTTCTGGAAAATTACAACCGGGCAACTTCTGTTCCGGTGGAAAAACGGGAACGTTATGCGGCAGAGGTAAAGTTTCACCGGGCCTACCAATATTGGTTGCTCACTTCGTTTTTCGGCGATGTGCCGCTGGTGACAAAAACCCTTACCATGAATTCGGAAGAGCTCTACGCCCCGCGTGATCCCCGTTCTAAAGTTGTCGATTTTATCCTGGAAGATCTGGAAAACAGCTACCAGTACCTGCCTGCGTTTATTGAACCGGCGTCGGGCGAATTCGGCCGTATCACACAGGCTGCACAGTTGGCTTTACTGGCTCGTATTGCCATGCAGAACAACCGTTTCGACGTGGCTGAAAGGGCTGCCAAAAGAATTATCGACATGAATAAACACAGTCTTTATTCAACCGGAAATCCCGATCAGGATTATTTCGACCTCTTTACTTTTTCCGGCCGTGCGTCGCGAAACAGCAAAAACCGGGAGGTAATCCTGGCTTACATCTATAATTATGATCTGGGCAATGCCGGTACCCGTCACAATCTGAGCCGCGAACTGCAGGTACCCGACCAGGAGGTGCGCTTTCAGCCCACCCGTGCGCTGATTGACGATTATCTCTGTATCGACGGATTGCCTTTTAACCGGTCGCCACTGGCCGACAGCTCTTCGTATGCCGGCATCTTCGCTAACCGCGACCCGCGCCTGAAACAGTCTGTCATGTATCCCGGGGCGCTCTGGTTTGGCGGGTACGACGGCGACCATGACCAACCCCTTAATGTCTTCCACTATCCGAAGTTCACCAACGATAAGAAGGGGGCGGTGAGCCTCACCGGTTTTTACTGCCGTAAATATGTGGAGCCAACAAAAGTGCCGGTGTATAATCAGGATGACAACGATATTGTCTTGATCCGTTATGGCGAGGTGTTGCTAACCTATGCCGAAGCAATGTTTGAACAAGGAAAACTTACCCAGCAGGTGGTTGACCAGACCATCAACCTGCTGCGCGACCGTGTCGGGATGAAACGGATGAACCTGGCTGAAATTGTGGCCAACGGGCTGGATGTGAAGACCGAACTGCACCGCGAACGCCGTGTGGAACTCTTCCTTGAAGGGCAGCGCTGGTTCGATATTGTCCGCTGGAAAGAGGGCGCCCGACTGGGAGCTGTGGTGAAGGGGATTAAACGGAGTTGGGCATTCCGGCCTGCCGAACTCAGCAACCGCAAAGTGGACAGCTACAACAATATTATTTTCGACGATTCGCGGGTCTTCTCTGATCCGAAGAATTACCTGTTCTCACTGCCTTATACCCAGATGGAGCGGAACCCCAATCTGAAACCCAATAATCCGGGATGGGAATAATCTCCCATCCCCCAAAACAGTGAATACGATGAAGTACAAACCGATCCGATTGTTGTTCCTGCTGGCAATATGGTTGCTGGCCGGGCAAAGTTGGGCACAAAGTAGCCCCTTCCGGTTGAAGGTGATGAGTTTCAACGTGCGGATGTCGGGCGAGCTGACACTCTACTCCGTTGAACCTTTTGCCAACCTGATCAGGCAGTATAATCCTGATGTGATAGCCTTGCAGGAGATCGATTACAAGGTGGCTCGCAGTAATAACAAGGATTTTGCCGCTGAACTGGGCGCTGCGCTGGGAATGTTCCCGGTTTTCGGGAAAGCCATCAATTCCGGCTCCGGCGAATACGGAGTAGCTGTTCTTTCTAAATATCCGTTCACAGCGGTGCGTACCGAAACGTTACCCAAACCCGAAGGAACGAAGGAGCAGCGGGCGGTACTGATTACGGAAATCCGTTATCCTTCGGGACAACTTTTACGTTTTGCCAGTACCCACCTCGACCATTCGACCGACGCTGTTCGCTCGGCAATGGTTAATGCCTTGAACGCCTATCTGTTGAAAGGCGATATGCCAACGGTGCTGGGCGGCGATTTTAATGCCAAACCGGCCGAAAATGCTATCGCCACCGGTATGCAGCAGTGGAAAAGGATTTGCACCGACGATCCTACCTTTCCCAACAACCCCACCAGCAAGATCGATTACCTGTTTGGCTATCCCAAAGCCTCCTGTAAAGTGATCAGCTACGAGGTTATCCGGCTGACCAATATTTCAGATCACTGTCCCATTGTGGCCGAAATAGAATTTCAATGAGAAGAAAAATGATGAAACTACTCAATCGTATATTGCTGATGGCGTTGAGCGCAGCGGCATTGGTTTCGTGCGACAAAGGCAGTGACCCGGAACCGGAATTGCCGGCCTGGAATAAGAACCGTACAGCAACCATTCAGTTTTATTCGCGGTTTACCAATGAGCCGCTGTTTAAGAATGCCGATTATGTCCCGGTCGTTTCCCGGATACGCTCCAGCGTTCAACAGGTGGCTGTGCTACACCGCTCCGATGCGGTTTACGGGGCTTCCGACCCGGTTAACCCGATGGCCGCAGTTGCCGCAGTTGCCGGGAAAGTTCCTTTTTTTCTGCTGAATCGTATTGTAGGCCAACGGGCCGAAGTGTCGGGGATTTTGATCGGTCACACGGTAGCAAAAATGGAAACCGTTTCGGTGAGCGACGGAAGCCGGTTGCTTTCATTGCCAACCCGGGCCAACGCTTCTATTTCCATGACATTTGCCTGCGTAGCTTTTGAAAATGAAAGCCAGGTAACATCCGGAGCCGAAATCATCCGGAAAAACCTGACCGAGGCAACGGTGCTGGTAGGAGTGGCGCCTGTTGCGCTTAAGCAGAAGTTGTCATCGGAATTTGCAGCCCCAAACTGCCGTTTGGTGACCATCGAAAGTACCAGCAGTGCGGGCAACCAGCTGGTTTTTGTGCTGACTACCCTCAAATGGGTGGTTCGGGAACACACTGAAACAGCGGTAGGCGCTGAGGGTATCTCCTGTTTGGATATTCAAATTGAGGCATTGTAATATGAAAAAAGCACTGCAGTTTTTAATGCTGGCAATGTTGTTCCTTTCGTTGGGGGCGACCGTAGCCGGGCAGTCTGTTTCGCAAGGGGGAGCCGTTAAAATCAAAGTGCTGTGCTACAACCTCCGTTTTGGAGAGCTGGCTTCGCTCGAAGAGCTGGCCGGTTTCATCAAAAGTCACGATCCCGACATCGTCGCGCTGCAGGAGGTGGATGTAAAAACCCAGCGTCCGCTTGCCCCACACCAGAACGGTAAAGATTTTATCACCGAGCTGGGGTACCGCACCGGGATGCTGACCGCTTACGCCAAAACCATTCCCCATGCC
>JARKOX010000151.1 GCA_029975525.1 Prolixibacteraceae bacterium
CTCGCGCAGGGTGAGCTCTTCGCTCAGCACATTATCCACCAGATCGTGGCTGCCCAGCATGATGTTTTCAGCGGTAATTTCCGGTCCGTCGGCCAGCACCACAGCCAGCTCAACCACCGATTTCAGCTCGCGGATATTTCCGGGAAAGGCGTAACCCAGCAACCTGGCGGTCGCAGAGCCCGAAAGGGTTTTGGGAGGGATTTTGTTCTCTTCGCAAAACTGGTTCACAAATGACTTGGCCAGTAAAATCGTGTCGTTGCCCCGGTCGCGCAGCGGGGGCAGTTCGATCGGAAGCCCGTAAAGCCGGTAATAAAGGTCCTGCCTGAAATTTCCTTTTTTCACCTCTTCGAGCAGATTTTTGTTGGTGGCGACAATAATCCGGCAGTCGAAACGAACCGGTTTATTGGATCCGATCCGCACAATTTCACGTTCCTGGAGCGCCCGCAACAACTTGGCCTGGAGTGCGATCTCCATTTCGGCCAGCTCGTCGAGAAACAGGGTGCCGCCGTGGGCCTCCTCAAACTTACCGATGCGCCGGAAAGCAGCTCCGGTAAACGCGCCTTTTTCATGCCCGAACAATTCGCTTTCAACCAGATCTTTGGGAATTGCCGCCATATTAACGGCGACAAAAGGTTTGGCAGCCCGATCGGAATTGTAGTGAATGGCTTTGGCCACCAGCTCTTTCCCGGTACCGGTCTCGCCCGATATCATAACGGTGATGTTGGTTTGGGTGGCCCGGTTGATCAAATCAAAAACTTTCTGGGTTGCCGGACTGTTCCCGATAATCGTATTCCGGTAGTTGTATTTTTGGGTAACCTCCCGCCGCAACGACACAATCTCCTGCTTCATCCGGCTGCCTTTGACAATGTTGCTGACCGTATTAAGCAGCCGCTCGCGGATATCTTTTGATTTCACGATGTAATCATACGCCCCCTGTTTGAGCAGCTCTACCACCACTTCAATATCGTCCTGCTCGGAAATGAGGATCACCTGAATTTCATCGTTGATTTCCCTGATCCGCCTCAGCGCTTCCAGCCCTTTCATGTCGGGCAGGCGATAATCGAGCGTCACCACGTCCGGCGATTTATCCAGGTTTTTCAGACAGTCGGTGGCATTGAAGAAAGATTCGATCTCATAATCGGGATTCAGCGACAGGGTGTGCACCAGCAGGCGGTTGTACCATTCGTCATCTTCAACAACAAAAATCTTGAAAGGCTTCCCGTTTGAATACATCATTAAAGAGTTAAACCCTAAAGGTAAAACGAAAATAAAAAAGAACCATATAAAAAATCCGGATTAACCCGGGTGGAAAAATCTTCTTAACAAACAGCGGTCACGAACCATATAAAAAAGAGATCCCTGCGCAGTTACGCAGGGACCGGTATTCATTTCCAGCCTGGACGGGCGGATCAGAAGGCGAAAGCGGCATAAACCTGAATAGACCGGTTGGCGGCATCACCCAGCATGTTTTCCGAAGAACGGCCATCTTTGGCGACCCGGCTAAGCCCCAGTTTGTAGGTAAAGCCCAGGTAAAGCGGTTTCACATAAAAACGCATTCCTCCCTGCAGGCCCAGATCGGGAGAAGTAAAGTTCTCCTTGTCCAATTCGCTGTCAAAGTTCATGTTTACCGAACCGCTGCTGATTTTCGTTTCCGAATCGGAGGAGAGCAGGAAACCGATGTAAGGCCCCAGCTGAAAATCAACATCTTTCGACAGGTTGTAAACCAGGTTAACAGGCACTTCCAGGTAATTGAGATGCAATTTTACCTCGGCGTTGTAGGTGTTGGTTTTGTCAACCCACTTGCTGCCCTTTTGCGAAAAAAGTAGTTCGGGTTGCAACGAAAGCGGGCCGCTGATGGGTAAATTGGCCCAGCCGCCAAGGTGAAATCCGCCCAGGATGTTTTTGTCGTTTGCCTCGTCGATGCTCAGGTGCGACAGGTTAAGCCCGCCTTTTACCCCCAGTTTAGCCCCCTGTGCAAAACTGTTTTGAACGGCAAACAACGCCAATAGCGACAACAGAACAATGATGGTTCTCTTTTTAATTGTTTTCATAACACTGATATTTAAAGCAATAACTGATCAATTCTCCAATCAGAGCTGGCCTTTTTCGGCAGCATCCTTCAGTTTTTCGTCGGCAAAAATGGCAATCTCCACCCGGCGGTTTTTCTGACGGCCAGCTTCGGTACCATTGTCGGCAACCGGTATACTTTCGCCATGTCCGGCTTGGGTGATCCGGTCGCTGGCTACCCCCAGTGTTTTCAGATAAGCAGCCACAGAGCCGGCCCGTTGTTCCGAAAGTTTCTGGTTGTACTCGTCAGAACCGGTGCTGTCGGTGTGTCCTTCCACCAGGATTTTCGTGTCGGGATATTTCTTCAGCACCTCGGCCATGGAGTTGAGGTTTTCGCGTGCCGAAGTTTTCAGGGCGTACGAATTGACATCGAAAAGAATCCCGGAGTTGAGCGTCACTTTGATACCTTCACCCACACGCTCCACGGTGGCGTTGTCCATCTCTTTCTGAAGCTCTTCTGCCTGCTTGTCCATGTACTTGCCAATCAGTGCGCCGGCGGTTCCGCCCACGGCCGCTCCAATGATGGCGCCCTGTGCGGTCTTGTCCGACCTGCTGCCGATCAGCCCGCCGATAACGGCGCCGGCACCGGTGCCGATCGCTCCGCCTTTTAATGTTTTCGAGCTGTTACACCCGGAAAACACCAGCAGAATAGCCAGCGCCAGTACGGTCAATTTCGATTTTGATTGTCTAATTGTTCTCATAAATTACAGTTTTAAATAATGACTTTGTTTTTAAATCCCTCATCATGAAGTTTTATCTAAATACTTCTCTTTCAAATAATCGTGAATAGCAGACAGCTCGGTTTCGATCTCCCGGATCAAGCCGGGAATCCTGCCGGGATTGACCTGCTCGCCAGCAAGCCTTTCCAGCTCTTTGATCCGCGCATAAAGCGCCTGTGCCTGCAGGTGTTTCACCGGCGCCGCCATTTTGTGGGCAGCATTGGCCACCTCTTCCCAGTTCTCCAGCACCATCGACTCCCGGATGGTTTGTATTCCTTTGCTTGTTGAATGGATGAAGATCTCCAGCATTTCGCGGAAGAACGAATCACTTCCGGAAGCCATTCGGCGCAGCTCTTCCAGGTTCAGTTCAGGCAGAGCCACCTGACCGGCTTCCGGCATTTCGCCTGTTGACGGCCGCTCCGGTGTGCCCGCCAGCTGACAAAAAACATCGAGCAGCGCTTTCTCCGTAAACGGTTTGGCCAGAAACGCCAGAATCCCGGACTCCTTCCCTGCAATAATTTCCGCTTCGGAAGAGGCTGCCGTCAGGGCAACAATCTTCCGGTCGGGCTGCTCCTGCAGGATTACTTTCGAGGCCTCCACGCCGTTCATTTCCGGCATCCGAATATCCATCAGTATCAGGTCGAACCCGCGCTGCCTGGTCATTTCAACGGCCTCCAGCCCATTCCCGGCTTCAGCAAAACCGACGCCCCATTTTTCGAATATCATTTTCAGCAAATAGCGGTTGTAGGGTTCATCGTCGACCACCAGCACCCGGAGATCGCGGATAAACCCGGGGATTTCGAGTTTGGTTTCCCCGTTGAAGGTTACCCCGGATGGTTCTCCTTCGCGGTAAGGAATGCTGAAAAAAACGGTGGTTCCTTCGCCGGGCCGGCTCTCCATGGAAACGGTCCCCTGCTGAAGTTCGACCAGTTTTTTCACAATCGACAATCCCAGTCCGGCCCCGCCATAACGGCGCGTGACACTGGTTTCAGCCTGCACAAACTCGCCGAATATCTGCGAAAGATCCGAAGCTGAAATTCCGATACCGGTATCTTTCACCTGAGCCTTCAGCCAGATTTGATCCTCTTCCCAGACAGGCTCCACCACCAGCTCCACTTTTCCGGAATTGGTAAATTTCACCGCATTACTGAGCAGGTTAATCACAATCTGCTTTAGCCGCAGCGGATCGCCTTTGAGTACCGGAGGAAGCACCCCTTCGGCACGGAACACCAATTCCAGCCCTTTCTGCCGGGCATCGGGACCAACCAGGGCCAGTACTTCGTCGAAAAGATCGGCCGGAACAAAATCGATCTCCTCGATTTTCAGTTTCCCCGACTGCATCCTGGCCAGGTCGAGCGTGTCGTTTACCAGCCCCATCAGATGGCCGGTCGATTTTTGTAAAATCGTCAGCTGTTCCTGCAACGTCCTGTTTTCAGCGCTTCTTTCAAGCATCTGCTCCGTCAGGCCGTAGATGGCGTTAACCGGCGTACGCATTTCGTGGCTCACATTGGCAATAAAAAGCTCTTTGGCACGGGCCAGATCTTCCGCTTCGGCCGCTGCCTTTTTCAACATCCGGTTCGAGGCGCGGGTTTTCCTCACAAAATTGAAAAAGAGGTACAACACCAGAATCAACAGGACCACCATCAAAACCGAGAAAGCGGTAATCCGCCGGTTAACCAGTTTGGCCAGGCGATCGACTTCGGTGGTTTTGGTCAGCAGGCTCTCCTGCTCCGCCTTTTCAAACCGGACAATCATTTCGTTGAGCCGGAACGTGGCCACCAGGTTGCGTGCGATCAGCTCCGACTCAACAAGCTTCAACTTACGGCTGCTGGCCGTCATCTGCTGCTGCAGGTCGGCAATGTCGCCGCGAATAGCCTCCTTAACGCCGCTATAATCTTCAACAGGCTGAACTTCCCGGTTTTTGCGCCGGAATATTTTTTTCAGGAACGGAACTTTTTCCGGTTCGGCAACGACGGTGTCGGGCGAAGCGCTCTCCAGCCTGGCCGAAATTTCGGAGAGCCGTTCCCGCGGATCTTCTGCTGAAGTGTGCAGCTGGAGCACCTCCTCCCAAACAACCAGCCGCTCCAGCACCAGCGACCGGACCGAATCGAGCGCGCCGGCGCCATAATAGTCCTTCGCTCCCCGCGGATCCAGCGCCTGGATTTTATTCTCCACCGAGTTGTAAAGCGATTGAAAAGCCTGAAGATTTTCCTGGTCGCGGGTGAGAATGTACAACCTCGCCTGGTTTTCCACCTCCGAAAGATCGGAGGTGACATCCCGGATTTGGGTAAGCAGCAGGTCGGGTCTGGCTTCAGAATGGACCAAACCGGCAATCCGCGAGAGACTTTGATAAACAAAGTATCCCGAAACAACAACCGCTGCCACCATTACAACGGCCAAAAGGGTCATCTGGGTCTCTATCCTGAACTTTTTCATGATGCTTATAAAAATAACCAACCGCCGGTTTTGTTCATTTCCGAAATCTGGTTTTGCCTTTAAACATCGCGGTTATTTAATATTGAAACGGATGGAAAAGCCAACATCGTCGCCCCAAAAACCAGTGTAATTAATAAGATTAACCATTGGTTTCCAGTCCAGTGAAAGGCTGAAAGGAATTTCACGGAAGGTGTACTCCAGGCCCAAAATCCCGTCAACGCCAAAAACAGAATAAATCCCACGTTCGTCGTACCACGGATGCGGATATTTGTTCACATCCCAGTAGCCGTAATGTCCGCCCACCCCGTAATAGAAATTTAAATTGGTGGTTTGGAAAGCATCCTGATGAACTTCGTATAACCCATGCAGTAGGAATCCGTGCCAGCGGGCCGAGAAGATCCCTTCCACCGCAGCCTGGGGCGAAACAAAATGTTTGACGGTGAAGCCGGCGGTGGGGCTCAGCCGGACGCCCAAACCGGTATTATAGTCTTTTTGGGCATGGGCGGTCAACAATCCGGTCATGGTCAACGCCAAGGTAAAAAGTAATAATCTGCCTGTTTTCATTGTTTTTTGCAAAAAAGTTTATGTCTGCTGCTGAACAACCGGCGTGCCGAGGCGCTTTTCCTCTCAGAACCACTGGGCCCAAAACAGTTAACAACCTCGCCTCCGGAAAAAGATTATCATTTTGATAGGATATTTTCAAAATGAAAGGCAAACGACCGGCCAAACGGGGCTGGGTTTACCAACCGGCGCTGGCCCAATCAACAGCCCAAACCGACGAAAGGTTCGGGATAACACAGGCAAAAGGAACATAGATATTGGAGGCGGAGGATCAATTGGGGAGGATCGGGGGGTTAAAAAAACAGGGACCTCAACTCTTGCTTTCTGAAAACAAACCATTGCAGTCTCCAAAAGGGGAACGGCAGCAGGCGAAAAATTTTCACTTCGTTCTGGCTTTCGTCAGAATGCTGGCCCGCAAGAAAGAGTCAAAAAAAGGGAGGCAACCCAGTTACTTCCCTTTTCCGTTATCGGTTAATAATCGTCGTCGTCCCCGTCGTCTTCCTCGGGTTCATCTTCAGGTTCTTCCTCCTCATCTGCCCCAGCCAGATAATCCATATCGGCATATTTGTCTTCATATTCTTCACGGGCGCTGTCTTTCAGGAAACCGTCATCATCGTAATCCTCGTCGTCTTCGATAATCTGCTCGGCTTCGCTGAGGGTCATCCGGATGAGATAATATTTATCGTCCGTTTCAAACGGAAGAGCGCTTACATTTTTCCCGTCTTTATCGAAATAGTAGATAAGGTGATCGCTGAAGCCGGCCGGATACACCAGCTTGATCTGTTCCTGAATCGCAGGATCCAGCTTATCATAGTCTTTTATTACCCTTGGTTTGTTCTGGCTCATAGTAAAATTCTTTAAGTTTTCCAGTCGGTTATTTTGGGTTTCTGCTTGCTGTGTAACCAAAATAATACGGGGTGAAAATAGAAACTTTTTTATAAAAAACAATTCAGACACAAATGCTAAAAAACTTTTTCTTACGTCCTGTTTTGTCCCGTCTTTTCCGCCAAACCGGTTCGCCGAAAACTACTTTGTTACCGACAGTTTTCCAGCATTTTGTCCTGCACGGGTCGTTACCCGCACCAGATAAAAGCCCTGTGGCCAGTCTTCGGTTGAAAACCGGCAGGTGTGTTCGCCGGCAACAGCAGCGGCAAACTGCCGGCTCAAAACCGGGATGCCCGCGGCATTTAAAACCGTGACCACCGCCGGGCCAGGTTCATTTACCGAAAAACTTACCTGGCAGATATCTTTCGCCGGATTGGGAAAAACGGTTAACGCCGGCTTGCCCGAGGAGGAAACACGCCCTGCCGACAGCGCTTTTATACCTGCCTGCAGCGAAGTGACCGACAACGGAGGAAGGGTCAGCGTAAAAACATTTTCGGCGGGAGAAACAGTTCCCTGCTGCAGCGCATTTTGGCGGTGCGACACAAACGTTTCGGCAGCCGGCAGGTTACTCAGCCGGAGAAAAGCAGCCGGCTCCTGCGAAACAGTCGTATTGGAAAGGGTCAGCTGCACGGTCCGGGGTTCGCTGAGCGAGCGGTTTACCAGGACGACGGTCAGCGAATCGCCGCGATGACTGACGGTCGGATAAGCCGAAACCCGCTCCTCCTGGTCTGAATCGGCGCGCAGGTAAACCTCCCGGTTGTAACGGCTAAACAGGTGCAGCACCTCCCACATACCGGGTTTCCAGCCCCAGGGGGTAAAAATTTCGACTCCCTGCCGGGCAAATTCACCCAGCACCGAAGCATACCACACCGCCCTGACATTCGCATCGCTGCTGTTGATGTCGGTTTCGGTAACGGAAAAGGTTACGCCGTGATTGCTCCCCAGGTACTGAGCCAGCCAATCGCTGCAACGTCCGAAGATAAACTCTTTGGTGAGGGAGGCATCCCACGCTCCGGCGCCACTCCGCTTCACCCCGTTGGCCCCGGGGTAGTTGTAGTTCCGGTCGAAAAACACGCGGTGCAGCTGCACAATATCGGCCGGGTTGGTTTCGCCCGGATAAAAATGGAGGTCGAGTACATCGAGCAGTCGGATACCGGTTGACTGCTGCTCTTCGGCCACCCGTTTGATAAAATATTCGAGCCACACATAACTTTTCCCCTGGTACGAAATTTTATCGCCATTCCAGTTGTACCACTGCCATTCGTTGGCCGGCACCGGCCCGACAATTTTTACCTCCGGAAATTTCTGACGAACTTTTTTGGCCAGGGCAAAGTAGCGCTGCATAAAAGCTTCGGTCGAAAGCTGCACCGGCATCACATCGTCGTGGGTGCCATTCCAAATTTCCGGTTCGTTATCCATGTTCCAGTAGACCAGCTTCGATTTATCGAGCCCCAGGCCGTTGCGGCCCAACCAGTGGTCGAGAATCCCCGTCACCGAGTCGGCGGGCCAATCTTCGAGATAAAGGGCTGGATTTCCTTCAACCAGCGCCTTTTCGCCGCCGGCAGGATTTGGCGTGCCCCCTCCGGCCAGATTCTGCGTCACGCCGCTCCACCACTGCGAACGGTTATAATTCCAGTCGTTAAAGTTAAACTGGCTGGTTTTGGCAGCTTTCCCGATCAGCTGAAAAGTCCACAATCCCTGGGCGGTGGGAATATTTTCCTGTAAACTGCGGGCGGCAAAATCCCAGTCGTGCGGATAAACATTGTTGTACCAGTCGGGGTGGCTGGAGAGTTTCCGGCGCCAGTTGTATTTGGTGGAGTTGTTTCCACCGCCTTCGCGGAAGATGGTCACCCCGGCATCGCGCAGCAACTGCCACTGTGCGCCGGAAAGCGGCTGCGCGGGATTGTCGGAGAGGCTGTTGTTGCGTCCGTAAAGGTACGGGGAGACCGGCCTGCGTTCTCCCATCAGATCAACAGCAATCCGGACCGGGGTTTGCGCCCGTCCCGGCGTAAGGACGAACGACAGCAAAACGGTCAGGAGAACCAGGCGATTGACTTCACTTTTCATCTTTCCGCACTTTAATAGTTTGAAACATTTTTCTCACAACACCGCAACCAGACCGCAGAAAAAGTTCTCAGCCGGTTTGCAGCTTCTTCCGGCGGATTTTGCCGTAGTAACAATCCTGGTCGGAACACCACCGGCATTGGTTACCTTTCCGGCTAAGTCCGGCGCCAATCCCGACCATTCCGCTCACCGACTTGATCGGATCCATCAGCGACGAGCCGGAAAGCTTCACCCCACAAAATTCCTCCGGAAGTAGCGAAAAGAGGGTTTGCTGTTCGGCCACGCTCCAGTCGCAATATCCCGGGCTGAAGCTGTCGGAACTATTCTGCCCGTCCTCTAAAGCAACCTGCTGCAGCCGGTCGAGCAGCAAGCCGCCGGCTTTGTCAACGGTTAACGAGCCCAGCGCATCCACGACATAACCCATTGTCAGGTCGCCGGAATCGTTCAGCAGCCGCGACCAGCGAGTAAACCCTTCGCCGGCCGTACAAACGAACAACGCAACCTGTTGAGCCTGCCGCAACTGGGTAAAAACGAGCTTCCCGGGTGAAAACAGTTTCCGGTTAACCGCTATCTGCTGCTGCCTTTCGCGAAACTCCACTTCCCGGAAAATTTCAAACCCACCCCGGATGTCGCACCATTGCGAAGCGCCGGCCAGCGCAGTCTGCACCATCTCCGGGAAAGGATCGGGCGATGCGCCAAGATCAAACCCCAGCAACTCTTCCAGTTCTGCCGGCGCGACACCCAACTCATCGAATGTAAACCGAAAAATCATATTCGTCTGAAATTAAACCTCACCTGTTTTTTTTAC
>JARKOX010000153.1 GCA_029975525.1 Prolixibacteraceae bacterium
CTCTTCAAGAGTAAAAAGATGACGGACTCCTGAAACCAGCAGTTTGCCGCCAAACCGCGGACCGATATTTTCGAGCTGAATCAGATCGCCCGGGCCAATGCCGGTTTGTCCGTGACAGCGGGCACGTCCTCTGATTTTGGCAAAATTTTGCAGGAGCATTTTCGATCTGGCCACTTCCAACGCTTCTTGTCCCGAGACACCATTTCCCAGCTCTGTTCTGAAGTCGGGGGTTTGGAGCTGCTGCGCCAAATTGGTGACCGAAAGGTTGCCGCCCGGAGTAGCTGTTTCGCCGGCGCCGGCAGAAACCTTTTCGATTTCCTGTGTAGCCGGGTTCCAAACGTGGGCCTGGAACTCCTGGTGCAAGGTGCGTCCGTCGAGTTCGCCTTCAAACTCGAGCAGTGTAGTGCCGTGGCGGAGCGTTTTTACGGCCTCGGCCTCCGGCGCGGGCGCCTTGATTTTGACCTGGTCGCTTTTCAGGATCACCCAGCGGGAACTGGCTTCGGCCCGCATGTTCAGGAAGTCCCAGTCGGTAACATTAAATTGAACCAGGTTGTCATGTCGGAGCGCGGTGGCATCGATTTCGGGCTGAAAACCGTAGCTGCCCAGGATTTCTTCCCAAACCTCGCTGTCGGTTACTTCCCGGAAAACCTTGCTTTTTCGAACCAGCGCCGATCGGAAGGCTCTGTGTTTTAGCATAAACCGGACGCGTGGTTCGGATTGTTCGGCCGCTTTCTGAGAAATTTTTACCACAACTCCTTTGAAAAGTGACTCTTCCCGGTCGGCTGTGGCGATTTTAATTTCCACTTCCCGGCCGGGGGTAAAGGCTTCCAGATTACTGACCGGGAAGGGATTTCCCGAATTGTCGGCCATTACATCGAGGCATTCGATTTCGGCTTCTGAAATACGCGACAGTTCCAGCTTCACCGAAAGGGCGGTGAGTTGTGTCCCGATTGGAATTTCCTCCCTGCCGGAAAAGAATTTGAACCGGTTGGACAGGATGGATTCTGAAACAGTCGTTGGATGGTCAGCCATAACAAGTGCGGTTAATCAGGGTTTACGTTTTTGGCCCGAATGGGGGGAAACCAGATCTCCCGGCCTTTGTCAATTTCGCGGAAGGAGTCGAGGTTGTTGGCGCGTGCAACCTCCTGGTAAAAGCGGTTGCTGCCATAAATACGGCAGGCCATGGTTACCAGCTTTTCCTGCTCTTTGACTACCCGTTTGTGGGTCAGGTCGGGCGACGAAGGACTGTTGATCATCTCGCTCAGGTTGGGGTCGAGGCAACTGGCGAAGAGTGTGCTGATTTTTGCCCGCAGCGGCGTTCCGTTCGGACTGAAAAGGTTGTAGGTAATATCCACACTTTTCAGGACGGCCTTCAGCAATACCGCACCGTACCGGATCATCACGTAATTGGGGCGGTGATCTTCCGAGTTGTAGTCGTAAACTACCCGGAGGAAATTTTCCACATTCTGCGGCACGCTGACGATCTCGCCGGTAGTGACGCCGGTTCCGTCCACCACAAATTCGAAACGGTAATCCTGCGGGCGGGTGCGTCTGAAGTGCTGGCTGCTCGCGGTGGTTCCGGCGCCCTGCCGGTTGTCGCGCTCCACTTCGAGCTTCACACTGATGGTTTCCGGATTAAACATGACGCTATATTCCGGGATGTCATCGGCGCGCCGGGTGAATTCGCTGTTGCGGTAAGCCGTAAAGCGCAGTTTGGCCAGTTGTCCGTTTTCGGGTAAGCGTGGCATGTTAACGTTCGTTTTTGTTTTTCAAAATGCGGATCATTTCATCGACAGCTTCCTGCAGTTTTTTCCGTTCAGAAGCGGAATCGGTCGGCGTGCGGTTGGACGCAGCTGGAGGGGTGCTGTCGGAAATTACCGTCCGGATGACCAGTTCGTTGATTTGTACGGGCATGATCAGGTGTTTAATGGTCGTGCAAATTGATACGCCAGTTCCAGGGTTTCTAACAACAACCTGTTGTCCTGGGCATTCAGGGCTGAGTACTCGATTTTTACCGGATAAACGCCTTTGAAATTCCATCCTTTTACGGGTGAATGTTGGTCGTTGAGCAGTTTTACCTGTACTTCCAGTGGACGAAATGAAAAGTTGAAGAGCGCCTCTTCAGCCCATTCAACCACCTTCGAATCGACGGGAAAAACGGCTCTTTTCAACACCAGGTGCGGAAAGCTGGTTTTCACCGGCAGTTCGTGGGTGAACCGGTTTTCGCCACCTTCTTTCAGTTTCAGCGTCTCCATTTCGGCCGATAATCCGGAGACTTCCGAAAACCGGCTGTCGATGTCGGCCGGCTCGAGGCCCGAGAAACTAACCGAGAAGTGAAAGCCTGTCAACGGAGGGTTTTCAGCTGCCATGGGTTACGAATTGTTTTCGACGTTGATCCCTTCGTGGGCAATTTCGAGCGTTTCAATGGCCACCTCATTGCCATTGGCTTTAAGCGAGCCGCCATCGACCTTTACCGGAAAGGCATTGCGTACTTTCCAGGTAACTACCGGTTCGTGCTTTTCGTTGAGCAGCGAAATGGTGATGTCGCGCCGTTCGATCTTGTTGAGCTGGTGTGTTTTCCACCAGTTGAAGAATTCGTTGTCGGCGGGCATGATTCCCCGTTTCAGGGTGATATTGCCGAATTTTTGCATCCCCGGCATTTTGGTGGTGGAGAAGTCGGGGCTCAGCCCGTCGCGGTATTCAATCACCTGCGTTTCCACATTTAAGCCTGAAACTTCGGAGAAGCCCAGGTTGGTGCCTCCCCATTCAACCTGAAAGTGAAAAACCGGAAGCGGATATTTTGTTGCCATAATAGGTTAATTTTTGAGGTTAATGATTTAGGATTCCTGAAGTTTGTGCGAAAAGCGCAGGATGATAAATTCGGCCGGGCGGACGACAGCCATGCCGATTTCGACAATCAGCTTCCCGTCGAGGATGTCCTGCTGGGTCATGGTAATACCCAGGCCTACATTGACATAGTAGGCGTGTTCGGGCTTGGCTCCGGCCAGTGCACCCCGTCGCCACAGGTTATTCAGGAAGTTCTCGATCTGGCCTTTTATGCGCACCCAGGTGTTGGCATCGTTGGGTTCAAAAACCACCCAGCTGGTCGATTTTTTGGTGCTTTCTTCCACAAAATTGTAAAATCGCCGCACCGGGATGTAGCGCCATTCGTTGTCGTTTCCGGCCAGGGTGCGGGCGCCCCACACCAAAATGCCCTTTCCGCTGAAGGGGCGGATCGCGTTGACCGATTTGCCGGCGTTGACATCCACATTCATATTTTCCTGAATGGAGTTGTCGATAAATTCGGAAACGCCGTTTACCGAGCTGATGCTGATGTTGGCGGGGGCTTTCCAGACGCCGCGTTCGCGGTCGGTCATGGCATAGATACCGGCAATGGCACCGCTGGGCGGGATGGTGGTGATCTTCGAATTGAGTGTGTTCAGAATACCCTTGTAGAACGGGATGTAGGGAATGATGCTCTTTTCGTGGGTCTCTTCGTAGGCAATTCCCATCTGTTCAACCGACTCGATCCCTTCTTGGATAACCGTAAAGAGTTCTTCGAGTTTTTTGAGGGCTTCGGCAAAACGGCCGTCGGCGTCGGCGGCAACCATGTAGTTGGAGACGGCCGCAGCCAGTCCCGATAACGTTGCCGATTTGAAATTGGCTGCAATGGCTGAATAGGTGTTGGCCGAGTTCGACAGGTCGTTGGTGGGATTGAATGCTTCATTGTCGAGATTGACCAGCTCCTGCATGGCATTTTTAACACTGCTGCTGACAAAGCCGGTTGCCGAAATCAAAAACTGGGCGTTGGTAATCAGTTTGGTAAATACTTTGGGATCGGCGGCATTGTTGGCCAGCATACCGTCGATGTTGAGCAGGGCATCCCACAGAAAGTTGAAAATTGCTTTGATGCGGGAGGTCTTGTTTGCGGCCGTGGCAGCATTTTCAAAGTCGGTTTTTTTCGAACGGAAGATTGCCGCAAGGCTGTCTCCGCCGGTTTGTGCCCCGATAAAACCGGTGATCCCGGCGGCGATGTTGTTGTTGTCGGTCACCAGGTTTTCCAGTTGTACCAGCCGGTCTTTGATTTTTATGCCATTCTCATCCACGTCGCTGTCTTTCATCAGCTCTTTTAGGGTGCGTGGATTTCCTTCTTTGGTAATATTGGGGTTAATGTGGCGGAACCTGAATTTTTTGGTGTAAACGGTATTCAGGTAAGGGTGATAGGCCGATCCGTATTTCAGATGGTTCATGCCCACGTTGTTGCGGAAAGTTTCGAGGTCGTTCAGCAAGGTGTTGCCGGCTGCGCTGTCTTTCACATCCATGATGACAAAACGGTCGCCGAGGCTGGAACACAATTGAAGGGCCGCCTGCTGCAGGGTGCCCAGTTTGTCGGCGCTGAGGTTAACCGCATCGGGGAAAAGGATCAGCGTGGGCTCATCGTATTTCTTCAGTTGTTCCAGTCCGCCTTTCAAACCGGTGGAGTTATCGCCCAGCTCAATTTCCGAACCGTAACCACCTACCGAAACGATGTAGCAGCTTCCGCCGCCGTTGTCGTAAAACAGCCGGATGCTGTCGTACAGATGGAATTTGCTGTTGGCAATGGTGGTTTCATTTTCAATCGGGGTATTGGAAGCATTTAGTTTAATGCTGAGCGAACTGTACACCGGGCCGGTCCCGAAAAGCTGCTCATATTCGAGCAGGCTGGAGATGCGGGTAGGTACATTTCTGAGATCGTTTTCAACGACCTTGGTAGCTTGATCGGTGTAGCCGATGAAAGCCGGAATGGCGGTTTCCACTTCAGCTACCGAAGGAGGAAATTTGGAGATTTCCTCAACATAAACTCCGGGTGTTTTGTAAGTTCCAGACATAATTTGTGGATTAAATGTTTGTTTTTAAGGATTATTTCCGAAGGTGTATTCAAACGTTGTGAATTGTTTGTTTCGAAGGGAGCCGGGATATTCCAGCTGCGGAGTGACGGTAATCAGTACGATTCCCTGGCAATCGTTCAGGGTGTCGCCGGTATCTGCGAAGCAGCCTGCGGAGAAATTTCCCAGGCGGATCGTATAAATTCCCGGCGGGGAGAGGGTCAGGTCGACAGGATGCCGGAAATAGTTGTCGCCGGCCATCCTGACCGTTTCTTGGTAAACGATGAGGTTGTCGCTGTTGGAAACCGTGAGGGTTTGCAGTGGCAGCAGGTTGCCGGTTTCGGCCAGCCTGATTTCTACCGGAAACCGGGCAGGCCTGACCGCTATTTTTTCGTTGATTAAAGCTATTTTGCGTGGATTGCCGGTGCGTTTTCCGCTGAGTAATACCGGGTATCCCAATGATGTTGCCTTTTTGCCGATCCGTTCCGTCAGGGCCTGGTTGGTCCGGTCGGTGTATATTTTGAAAATCAGGAGCGTTTTCGGCGGTAGTGCCTGGTCGGTTTCAAAGCGGACGGGCGGGCCAGTGGTTTCCTCTCCTTCAAAGAAGAGGGTCAGGCTTCCTTCGGCTCTCCGGATGAGATGCGAAAACTGCTTCAGTAGTGCAGCAGTCTCTGCTTCCGGCACCAGCTCAATTCCTTGTTGGAAAGTTTTGGACTGAACCTGGTAGTTCAGGGTTATTGTGAAAAGTTCTTGATACCAGCGTACGGTCATAGTGGTGATTTTTGGAGGGTTTCGAGTGCGATGCCGCGAATTTCGCTGACTTCACCCAGTGTTTTGGCGTCGTATATGGCCAGTATCCTGACCCGGTAAATCACAGAGGGATAGATGGCCAGCCCGAGGGTTTGCCACAGGTTGTTGAATTGTTCGAAGGGGAGCGTGTAAAGCTCAACCGTAATTTTTCCGAGCAGAGTTGCCTGACCGGCCAGGTCGCTGCCTTCAAAAACATTTTTTCCCTGGAAAATGTGCAGAACCTGCGAGAGTTGCTTCAGCGCTTCCTGGTAATTGTTCTCCTCAAAAAGCGCTGAGAGGAGAATATAAAGGTTCAACCCGATTTCGGGGTTCGTTTTAATGAAACGGTCGGATGCCGGAGTGTTCTTGCGTAGAAAAGGAAGGTTTTTGATGGTCTTTTCTTCCTCGATGTGAATCAGGGTCATAGCCAGATAGTTGTCGGGCGAAATATCTTTGTGGAGATTCACCAGCCTGACGCTTTCGGTCGCGGAAGCCAACCCTAACCGGGAGTTAAGTTCCTGCCTCAGAAAACCTTGTATGAATGAAAGTGAAATGTCAATCATTGTTGGTTTTGTGTTTTAAATCCTTGCTGGCAGGCTTTGTTCGGTAAACAAATTAAGACTTTTTTGTCTTTTATAAAAGCATTGCCGGTATTTTTTTCTTAACTTTCTTCCTCGAAAACTGATTTACAGGTTATTTTTTGGTTAGAATAATTTTTTAAAACAGTGGGTAATTCGTTGATAAACAGGTTGGTTGTTGAGGTTGGCCTCCCGGATGCCGAAACTCCGAAAGTGGCACAGACTGAGGCTGAGCGGTTGATAAAAAAAGAGATCATCCCGGCGTTGGAATCGGCGATGGAGACTTTTTCGGACCAATATCTGGTGGTGGAAAAGCTGGAAATTGACCTGGGGCAAACGAGTAAAAGCGAATTACTCCCTCTTTTAAAAAAGAGATTGGAAGCGACTTTTGAACAGCTTTTGCAGCGGGCGGCGGATAACGTTTGTGGTGGGGAAACGTTTCAACCCGACGTTGAACGTGAAGAAACCCGGTTTAAATCGTTATTGTTTTTTCTGGAAACCGGACAGCTTCCCTGGTTTGAATCTTCGGCCGGCTTTTCATCCGGAAATTTTGATCCGGTGGGGGTAGCCATTGAAATGCTGGAGCAGCGCGGAGATTTTTTGAAGCGGTGGTTGCCGCTGTTACAGCAGGAGCCGGTACGCCGGCGGTTTGCCGGTTTACTGGAAACTGATCCCGGGTTGCAGCTTTCGTTTTTCAGGGCTGCTGGTAACTCTTTTTCGGAACCCGTCCTGCAGCAACTGGTTCATTTTCTGGAGAAACATACCTCCACGCACGAACAGCTTTTTCGACGGCTGCTGGTTTCCGCTTTTTATAATTGGCTTCTTTTGCCGCAAAGTGGTTCCGGTGTTGGGTCGATTCTGACTCAAATAGCCGGCTTGTGGCGCGAAACGGGATTCTCTCCGGGAGAGGATTCTTCGCAGCATACAATATATAACAATGCGTTTTTGAAGTTTCTGGCCGAAACCGGGATCTGGACCGAACAGCAGATGGTCGGGTGTTGGCCGCCTGAAGTTTTTGGCGGTGCTGAAGAACCCCCGCTTGGTGCCTGGCATCACAGTCGTTTTGCAGAAGACGCTATGAGCAGCGGGATTCCCGGAGTTTTTCCCGCAGAAACCGAAGCCGATAAACCCACCGGACACTACCCCGCCGACCAGCGGTTTGGGGTTGCCAATGCCGGCCTGGTTTTGCTGGGCCCCTTTTTGCCGGCTTTTTTTCGGGAAACCGGCCTCACCGATGTATCCGGGCGTTGGAAACAGCCCGCCTCGCAACTGACTGCCATTCATCTGCTCCATTTTTTGTGTTTCGGCGATTCGCAAAAACCTTTTGAATACTTACTGACATTAAATAAAATTCTGGTTTCGTGGCCCGACATTCAGCCTGTTCCGCTGATTTGGGAATCGGCCGGCAACCTGAAAGCAGAGGCCGATATCCTGGTTGAAACGGTTATTAAACATTGGGAAGCGCTTAAAAATACCTCGGTTGAAGGTTTTCGGGAGGCGTTTCTCCGGCGCAACGGTTTGCTCGAAAAAATTGAAAGCGGGTGGATTTTGCGAACGGAGACAGCCGCCTGGGATGTGCTTCTGGATCGTCTTCCGTGGGGGTTTTCCACGCTTCGTTTTCCGTGGTCAACCGAAATGGTTTTCACGGAATGGAAATACAATTAGTTGAAAATCTAAAGTATAGAAATATGTCCGCCCATTTTATTCAACAGGAACTCGATTGGTTTACCAGCGTGCTGAATACCCGGTTAAAGCTCTATTTCAGCCGGCAGCCGCCGGTTGCGTCGGTTTTTGAGCTGCCGCCGCCCGAAGCTTCCGGAGACAGCAACTACGAACAGCTGATCCGCTCACGGGGACTGCTTTTCGAAGACCGGATTTGCCTGATGCTGTCGTTGGTGCCCTCTTTGCAACCGCAGCTGCTCGATTGCTTCTTGGTCCGGAATTCCGATACCGAACGCAATTTTACGGAATTTGGCTGCATCACCGGACCCCATCACCAGGGAATGATTCCCACGCTGGAAACGTTGCTTTTTATGCTGTCGGCGGGCAGTTTGCCGCTGCGGATCCGTTATCTGGATTATTTTGGGCCGCACTATTTTCTGTTTCGTGACAAAATGGTTTGGCTTTCCGAACCAGCCGGTTTTGAGCCGTTTGCCAGTGCCGTGATCCGTCCTTCACCTGAACTGGTCTCCCGGTTGTTGTACGAAAAGCCGTTTGTGCCTCTCTTTTCGCCCGATTTTCCTGCCCAACGAATTACAACCGGACAGGAGTGGAACGATTTGGTTTTGGAAGAAGAGGTGCTGCAACATGTTGAAGAGATCAAAATTTGGCTTACCGTCGGAAACCAGATGCTGGAAGAGTGGGAGTTAAAAAAGAAAATGAAGCCGGGCTACCGCTGCCTCTTTTACGGACCTTCGGGGACGGGCAAAACCTTCACCGCCAGCCTGCTGGGAAAATATACCGGGCACGAGGTGTTTCGTATCGATTTGTCGCTGGTAGTGTCCAAATATATTGGTGAAACAGAGAAAAATATGTCGAAGATTTTTGAGCGGGCCGAAAGTCACAACTGGATCCTCTTTTTTGACGAAGCCGACGCTTTGTTTGGGAAGCGTACCCAGATAAAAGATGCCCACGACCGTTATGCCAACCAGGAGGTTTCCTACCTGCTGCAGCGGGTCGAAGATTACCCGGGCTTGGTAATCCTGTCAACCAACCTGAAGTCGAATATCGACGAGGCTTTTGCCCGCCGTTTCCAGAATGTGGTGCATTTCCCGATGCCCTATGCCGAAAAGCGGGAGCGTTTGTGGCACAACACTTTTTCGCCGCACACCCGGCTGGAGCCAACCATCGATCTGGCAGAGGTTGCCCGCCGGTACACCCTCTCGGGCGGCGCTATTCTGAATGTGGTTATGTACGCTTCGCTGATGGCCAAAAGTCGAAACAGCAGCCTGATTTCCGGAGAGGAGCTGTTGCGCGGAATCCGCCGCGAACTGCACAAGGAGGGGAAAACCGGGGCTTAAAAGGCATCGTAGCTGCGGATCTCTTCCTGTAAAACATCGTGGATCTCCAGGAAGTTGCGCTCGAGTTTCAGCATGTTTTCGATGAAGAAGTTGTAAATGTCGGGCCATGTGTGCTGGCGGTGAAAGTCGGCGCCGGGAAGGGAAGTGTAAATGCGGCAAACTTCCTGTCCGCTCTCTTCCCGTTCGTATAAAAACTCCCATTCCAGGCCATTCTCAAAACCCTCTTCCAGCAACAGCCGGTATTTCTGCAGGGTTTCGAAAACGAAGATGCGGCGGTTTTCACTGCGGTGGCTGATTTCAATCATCACTTTGGCATCGGTGCGCCCAACTTCAAATTTAAGCGCTACATTCGGAATCCGGGTCCGGTGCAGCATCCACTTTTTTTTACGATGCCGCAGTTCGGGAACTATTTCGCATCTCTTTCCGAAGGTGTCCCAAAAATTTTTCCGCAGTATTTTTATCTCTTCTTTTGAATACATCGTTGACAGGGCAAAAATACGATTTCTGTCCGATTCCGGAGAATCCTTGTCCGCAACTGCTGGCATTCCGGAGTTAACCGTTTAATTCGGCAATTTTAAGTAGTTACTTTTCCCGATATTTTCTGAATTAACAGTATCTTGCTTCCAGAAATCATTTTAAACCAAGCGGAGATGAAACGGGTTCTTTCTTTGATTTTTATGATTTGTTTGCTGGTTTCGCCGGCGGTTTTTTCACAGGAAGCCGACCAGCCGGTTTACCTGGGACAGTGGTCGTTCAGCATTGAGGGCGGCACTGTTGGCTGGCTCGAAGTGAAACAGGCCGACGGCTTTCTGGATGGCTCATTGCTTTGGAAGTGGGGAAGTGTCACCCCGGTTTCGAACGTTTACTTCGATGCCGGTGAAAACCGGCTGGTGGTTACCCGTACCCAGGAAGTGGTGCGTAGGAAGGAGGAAAATGGCCAGCCGGCCCGAGTGCAGGTTATTACGTCCATCCTCGATTGTAAGCTGGATGGCGACCTGATCAGCGGGACCTTTGCCGAACCCGACCGTACCGGGTTGAAGGTGGTAAAAACTCCGTTCAGCGGTAGACGGTTACCGCCCGTCCCTCCGGCTCCCCGTCTGGAACGGGTGAAATATGGTAAACCGGTTGAACTGTTTAACGGCCGCGATTTGACCGGCTGGACCCTGACTGACCCGGCCCAGCAGAATGGGTTCAAAGTTGAAAAGGAGATGCTGGTCAACGATCCGGTGCAGCCCGCGGAAGGGCATGTCAGTTTCGGCAATCTGCGCACCGTCCAGGAGTTTCGCGATTTTAACCTGAAACTGGAAGTGAATATTCCAAAAGGCAGCAACAGCGGCGTTTACCTGCGCGGGATGTATGAAATTCAGGTGATGGATTCGTACGGAAAGAAGCCCGACTCGCACAACATGGGGGCGCTTTACAGCCGCATCACCCCTTCGGCGACGGCTGAAAAACCTGCCGGCGAATGGCAAACCCTTGATATCACGTTGTGCGACCGGCATGTAACGGTCCGGCTCAACGGAACCACTATTATCAATAACCAACCGGTGGAAGGACCTACCGGCGGCGCGTTGCAGGCCGATGTTTTTGCCCCGGGGCCCATCTATCTGCAAGGCGATCACGGAAAGGTTTTGTACCGGAATATTGTGCTGACTCCGATTATTAATTAGGATAAGATTTTTGACGGGCTGTTGTCTTTCGAAAATCAGCCAGATGTATGTTAATTTAAAAACAGATCAAAATGAAGACTAACCAAATTCCGGCCGAGAAGGCCAAAGGGTGGATGAAAAATTTTGAAAAGGAAAAACAATCCTCCCAGTTAAAATGGAAACCTTTTTTTCTGGAAAAGAGCACCTATGAAAAGTTGACCGGAGATGCGCCGAAGCGGATCCGTATCTACCTCGGGCTCGAGAAAGCTGAAAACGGCGGGCAGGAAGTTGTCGCTTTTGCCGTTGCCACCGCTCCCGATGCCACCGGGGTTTTTCGTGACCTGACCGAAGTGGTTTTTAAGCTGGGGAAAGAAAATATTGACTATTCGGCCAAAACCGAGGAGGTGAAAGCGGCTTTAAAAGCCTGGCGCGAATGGAAAAAATCGGATAGCAGCGCAAAAGCCAAAAGTCGGGAGTCAATTTATCCGAACGGGTTTTTAACCCACGATGAGGAGTTTAAGGAGATATTGGCCAAACAGGGGAAAAAGAGAGCCATCGTTGAGTTTGGCATGGAAGAACAGGTGACCCTGTTGCTGGCTTCGGATGAAGAAGCCACGGCTAAAACGCCGGAAATTTCCTATTTTGATTTTATGGAACCTTGTCCGCCGGTATGCGATTCGGGAAGTGATTTTGTAAGACTCTAATGAATTATGCTTTCAGGAATATTTGCTTTTTATTTAAAGTATCTGGCCACCTTGCCTCCGCTTCTGGCGGGCATCATTTTATTTTCGCGGTTTAACAAAGGGTTGCGTTGGCTGTTCTATTTTGTCTGTTTTGGCACGGTGATGCAGCTGGCCAGCCGGATTGTGGTGATGCTGGGGCATGTCAATGTTCCGATGATGCATCTTTATGTGCCGTTGAAGTTTCTCTTCTTTTCCATTTTCTACGCTTTCTATCTCGACGGTTTTTTAAGCCGGCGGGTTGTTTATGCAGTAGCGGCGCTTTTTATCACCTTTTCCGTCATCAACACCATTTTTATTCAAAGCCTTTTTGAGTACAACAGTTATGTGCGGGCTATCGGAAGCCTCCTGTTGTCGGTTTATTGCATTGTTTATTTCCTGAAAGTCATGAGTGACATGCAGATTAAGAAGCCGAGCCGTGAACCGATGGTGTGGATCAACACTGGGGCGCTGTTCTATTTTTCCGGAAGCTTCTTTGTCTTTATTCTGAGCAATCTGATTCTTAACCACTCCCGCGAGTGGAGTCTGGTGGCTTGGAGGATTAGCTCCATTTTAATGACTATGTTCTATTTGTCGATGACCGTTGGTTTTATATTGACCCGAAAAAAACAGCTGGTCAAACCGGGGCGGTGAGTGAATGTTGCGGACAGCGTTGTCCGGCAGGGTTTTAACAAACATCTTTGTTTTATTTTTTGAATATTTATGGAGGTTTCCGGTGTTTCTGATATAATACTGATTTTGATTATCGGTACGTTGGGGATGGTAATTATGGCGTTGGGCATTTTTTTCTTCTTTCTTTTTTACCAGAAAAAACTGCTCGCCCACGAGCTGGAACTAAACCGCATCAAAGCTGAGCAGCAGAAGGAGTTGTTGCGGATTTCGATTTTTGCACAGGAGAAGGAGCGGAAACGTTTTGCCGAGGACCTGCACGACGAGATCGGGGCGATGCTTTCAGCGGTTAAACTCAATCTGGGCCGGATCGAGAAGAAATCCTCAGAGCCAGAACCGAAAAACCTGGCTTCGGAAACCAAAAGCTACCTCGACGAAGTAATCCTGCAATTGCGCCGTATTATCCGCGCCATGTTGCCGCCTTCACTCGAAAAATTTGGACTGGTGCAGGCTGTTTCTGAATTGATTTCCTGGATCAACCGGACGGAAACCATCGACATTCAGCTGAGAAAAAGTGGGGAGGTTATCCGTTTCGATTCCAAGCGGGAGCTTGCCGTTTTTCGCGTCATCCAGGAGCTGATCAACAACTCACTCAAATATTCCGGCGCTTCCCGCATCGAAATCGCTTTCCGGTTCGCTACGGGCGCGCTTTGGGTAATGGTTTCGGATAACGGAAAAGGGTTTAATCCGGAAGAGAAAAAAGGCAGCGGATTGGGGCTTCAAAACCTGCAAAGCCGCGCCAGTGTGCTGAACGGCCAGTTGCGGTTGAAGTCAGCTCCCGGAAAAGGGACCTCCACCATTTTGGTTTTACCTTTAAACGAACAGACCAATGACAACTAAAAGAAAAATTGCCGTAGCAATTGCCGACGATCACACCATGTTTCGTAAAGGATTGCGGGCGCTGCTCGAAGATTTTTCATTTGTGGGACAGGTTTATGAAGCCGGAAATGGCCAGGAACTGCTCGACTTGCTGGAAAAGGCCAATCCAATACCCGAAGTGATTTTGCTTGACATGCAAATGCCTGTGATGGATGGGCTGGAAGCTACCGAACGGGTCAAAGCGCAATATCCTGACCTGAAGATCCTCATTCTGAGCATGCAGGACGATGAGAATTTCATTCTGCACATGATCGAAAAGGGAATTAACGGTTATTTGCTGAAAAATGCCGAACCCGATGAGCTCGAGAAAGCTTTGCTGACCATCCAGACCAAAGATTTTTATTTCAATGAAAATCTCTCCCAAATCACGCTGCGTGCGTTGATGGGAAAGACTAAAAAGCTTACTCCCGCTTTTAATAAAGGCGATTTTTCCGACCGGGAGCTCAGCATTCTTGGATTGATCTGCCGGGAGTACACCACTGCCGAAATCGCCGACATGCTTAATATCAGTCACCGTACGGTGGAAGGACATCGCAATACGCTGCTCGAAAAAACCGGATCCCGCAATGTGGCTGGTTTGGTCGTGTTTGCCATCAAAAACGGGATTATCCAGATATGAAAGGATGCTGGTGAAGATTTGCTGTCTCCGCCGGGGGGCGTCTTTTGCCTGCCCCAGGCAGATATTGAATTTGAGATGGTCAATTTTTATAAAAGAAAAAAGGGCAACCGTTTGGTTACCCTTTTCTGTTTCCCGGTATTTAAATCTTTATGCGTCGGTTTGAATTACTGAGAGAGAGTGAAGGTAAAGATCTAGTGAAGAATCTGGAATAACCCTGCATAAATTCTTATACCGCTGTGCGTTATTGAATAACAGTTTGAAAAGGGAGATGGTTTCTTTTTTTTATTCTGAGGGATTGATATCCTATTTTTTTCTTCCATAATTGCTTCGTTTTTGCAGGAGTAAAATTGTGAAAGTTTTCAGGTCTGCGTAAGCGTGAAAACACCTGTTTTTTTACCGTGAAAACACGTGGGGAAAGTCAGGGGTTTTTACGGTTGGATTTATCTGCTTTTTTCTGTATACTTTGGGGATTTAGTTGGGTTTTGTCTTTTGGTGTGATTAAAGTGGTTGTTCTGTAGGGTTTTGTGTTGATTGGTCAGCAGTGGCTCGTTGTGTTTTTACGCATCGGCATAACTACTGAAATTCTCTTTTTTGTTCAAAGAGTCGTTTGCTTTTGTTGATGGCCAAGCTGATGGGAGGATCAGCGGGGCAAAAAAAGTTTTTCTGGAGATAGAAAGTGGTTGAGGGAAAAATAAAAACCGTCCGGGGATGCCGAACGGTTTTGTCTTATCAGAATAGTAATATTTAAGCCTGCTTGATGGCTGCCTGAGCGGCTGCCACGCGGGCGATCGGGACACGGTAAGGCGAACAGCTTACATAGTCCATTCCAACACTGTTGCAGAACTCAACGGATGAAGGTTCACCGCCATGTTCACCGCAAATACCAACTTTCAGTTTCGGGTTGGTGCTGCGGCCTTTTTCAACGCCCATGCGTACCAACTGGCCAACACCTTCCTGATCGAGAACCTGGAAGGGGTCGTTTTTCAGAATACCCGCATCGTAGTAAACGTGCAGGAATTTGCCGGCATCGTCGCGTGAATAGCCGAATGTCATCTGCGTCAGGTCGTTGGTGCCAAATGAGAAGAATTCGGCAACTTTGGCTACCTGATCGGCTGTGAGGGCAGCGCGGGGAACTTCAATCATGGTTCCGGTGAGATAATCGATCCGGGTTCCTTTTTCTGCGAAAACCTTTTCAGCTGTTTCTTTGATAATATTCACCTGCAGCTCCAGCTCTTTAACGGTTCCGATCAGCGGCACCATAATTTCCGGACGGGCATCCACGCCTTTCTGCTTCAGGTTAACGGCAGCTTCAATAATTGCACGGGCCTGCATTTCGGTGATTTCAGGATAGGTGATTCCTAACCGGCAACCACGATGCCCCAGCATGGGGTTAAATTCGTGTAATGAATCTACTTTGGCTTTGATCTCTTCCACGCTGACTCCCATTTCTTCGGCAATTTCGCGCTGGTTTTGTTCTTCGTGGGGAACAAATTCGTGCAGTGGCGGATCGAGCAGGCGAACCGTTACCCCGTAACCCTGCATTGCTTCGAAAATTCCTTCGAAGTCCTGGCGCTGGTAGGGAAGGAGTCTGCTCAGTGCCTTGCGCCGGGCTTCTTCTGTGTCGGCGAGGATCATTTCGCGCATGGCTTTGATGCGCTCGGCTTCGAAGAACATGTGCTCGGTGCGGCACAATCCGATGCCTTTGGCGCCGAAATCGCAGGCGATGCGGGCATCGTTGGGAGTGTCGGCATTGGTGCGTACATGCATGCGCGTGAATTTTTCGGCCAGTTCCATGATTTTGCCGAAATCGCCGCTCATATCGGGATCCTGGGTTTTAACTTTTCCTTCATAAACTTCACCGGTTGATCCGTTCAGGGAGATCCAGTCGCCTTCATTGAAGACTTTCCCGTCGATGGTCATGGTGCGGACTTTGTAATTGATTTTAATCGATCCGGCGCCCGACACGCAGCATTTCCCCATTCCGCGGGCAACCACTGCCGCGTGCGAAGTCATCCCGCCACGTGCAGTTAGGATTCCTTTGGCAATGTGCATCCCTTCGAGATCTTCGGGGGAAGTCTCCTGGCGGACGAGAATTGAAACCGGATATTTGGTCGCCTCATCGGCAAAGAAAACGATCTGTCCGGTAGCAGCTCCGGGAGAAGCCGGCAAGCCTTTGGCCAGTACTTTGACTGATTTCAGGGCATTTTTGTCGAATACCGGGTGGAGCAGTTCGTCCAGTTTGTTGGGTTCGATGCGGAGCAGGGCGGTTTTTTCATCGATTTTGCCTTCATTCAGCATATCGACAGCAATCTTAACCATGGCCGCGCCGGTGCGTTTTCCGTTTCGGGTTTGCAGTAGCCACAGTTTTCCTTCCTGGATGGTAAATTCCAGGTCCTGCATATCCTTATTGTGATTTTCCAGTTTTTGTTGGGTTTCGAAGAGCTGCCGGTAGAGGTCGGGCATAGCTTCTTCGAGCGACGGATATTTGGCGGCCCGTTCCTCTTCGCTGACTCCTTGCAGGACAGCCCATTTGCGTGAGCCCGAAAGGGTGATCTCCTGCGGGGTACGGATGCCTGCTACCACGTCTTCGCCCTGGGCGTTAATGAGGTATTCCCCGTTGAAGACATTTTCGCCGGTGGCGGCATCGCGGGTGAAAGCTACCCCGGTTGCCGAGGACTGTCCCATGTTGCCGAATACCATTGCCTGTACGTTGACGGCGGTGCCCCATTCGTCGGGAATGTTGTTGAGCCGGCGATAAAGGATGGCCCGGTCGTTTTGCCAGCTGTTGAAAACAGCAGCTACAGAACCCCACAACTGTTCCCACGGGTCGGTTGGGAAGACTTTGCCGGTCTTTTTCAGAACGGCGGCTTTGAAACGTGCCACCAGCTCTTTCAGGTCGTCGGTGGTGAATTCGGTATCCAGGTGAATGCCTTTTTCCTCTTTCAGCGTTTCAATAATTTCTTCAAATGGATCGATCTCTTCTTTGCTGCTGGGCTTCATTTCCAGTACCACGTCGCCAAACATTTGGACAAAACGGCGGTAGGAGTCCCAGGCAAAACGTTCGTTCCCCGATTTTTTGGCGATTCCCTGGACGGCATCGTCATTTAATCCCAGGTTTAGTACAGTATCCATCATGCCGGGCATGGAAGCGCGTGCACCCGAACGGACGGAAACCAAACACGGGTTGTTTTTGTCTCCGAAAACGGTTCCGGTGAGTTTTTCGACATAGGCTACTGCCTGCTCTACCTCTGCTTTGATGAGGTTGAAGACGAAATCGCGGCCTTTTTCATTGTAGATAGTACAAACCTCGGTAGTGATGGTGAATCCCGGGGGGACCGGAACGCCAATAAGGTTCATTTCAGCTAGGTTTGCTCCCTTGCCTCCAAGAAGCTCTTTCATATTGGCTTTCCCTTCGGCCTGTCCGGCGCCGAACGTATAAACATACTTTGCCATAAAATACTTC
>JARKOX010000158.1 GCA_029975525.1 Prolixibacteraceae bacterium
CCCTTCATTGACCTCCAGCAAAACCTCCCTGAAAATCCCCAGGTTACGGTCGCGCGGAAGCGGATTCCAGTCGACAAAGCCGATGGAATACTCCCCGTCGGCATGCTGCCACATCTTTAACGCTACCGTATTTTCCCCTTCGCGGATGTAATCGTTAATCGGAAAGGTAAACATCCGGTAAGTTCCGGCAAAAACATCTTTATTGGCCACTTTTTGGCCGTTTACCCACAGGTCGGCCCGGTAGTTGATCCCGTTAAAACGGAGCGAAACACTCTTTTTGAGGTCGTCGCTGCTCAGCCGGAACGTTGTCCGGAACCACCAGGGCTGTTTAAATTGCTCCGGATCAACATTCTGCATGTTAATTCCAAAATAGGGATCCTCAATCACCCCGTTGGTGGCCATACTTCCCAAAACCGTTCCGGGTACCACGGCGTCATACCACTCCTGGCTGTTGAATCCATTTTCAGAGATCAGTTTTTCATCGATTCCCAGCAGCTTATCTTCGGGCTGCATCTTCCAGCCCGCAGTAAGCGATTCTTCCCGGGATTCGGGCGTGTCACCATTTTTTTTACATCCGGAGAATCCGAAGGCGAAAAAAAATAAAATGAAGATGAAAATTATTGAACAGTGCTTTTTCATTGGTACAGTTGTTTTTATAATTTAAAGAGTTTTACCCACTTAGGAACAAAGAAAGAAGAATATGAAGTTAAAAACTTACAGTATTTTAATCAAATCCTAATATATCTTAACCTTTCATTTAATCTTTAATAGTTATTTTCGCCAATAAGGTTAAAATTCTTAAAATTCAAATCAGACAACCACTAAAACAACAACCTGTTATGAAACGATTCTTAAACCTGCTGATCGTGGTAGTCCTGACCGGCATTTTGGGACTCACCTCCCCGGCAAAAGCCCAGCATGAAGATCTGGCAAAATATGTCAACCCTTTTCTGGGGACACAATTTTTCGGTCACACCTTTCCGGGGGCCAGTCTGCCATTTGCCATGGTTCACCTGAGCCCCGACACCGGCACCGAAGGCTGGACACACTGTTCGGGATATGTTTACGAAGAGCCTACCATCATCGGCTTCAGCCACACCCACTGGAGCGGAGTTGGCATGGCCAATGGCGGAGATATCCTGCTGATGCCCACCGTCGGACAGAAGCTGCAAATCCTCCCGGGCACGGAAGAAGATCCCGACAACGGTTACCGCTCGCGGTTTGACCATGCCGACGAACAGGCCTCGCCGGGATACTATTCGGTGATCCTGAAAGATTACAACATCCGGGCTGAACTGACGACCACCAGGCGGGCCGGTTTCCACCGCTACACCTTCCCAAAGTCAGACCAGGCCAAAATTATCCTGGACCTGGGCCACCAGATCGGATCCATGAAACCCACACGAAGTTCAGAGCTGAACCTTGTCAGCAACAACCGGATTGAAGGTTTTAAAAGCTCCGGACTGGGAATGGTCTATTTCGTTGCCGAATTCAGCAAGCCGTTTCAATACTACGGAACATTTGACGCTTCTTATGTGACGCCGGAATCGGGTGCCAGCCTCTTTCCCTACAAAAGCGGCGAAGATGGCGACAAGATCGGTGCGTTTGTCTATTTTAAAACCGAAGAAAAGGAGCAGATTCTTGTCAGAGTGGGCATTTCGTACACCAGTCTCGACGGGGCCCGTAAAAATCTCCAGGCCGAAATCCCGCACTGGGACTTTGACCAAGTCGCTGCCGAAGCCCGGGCCGTGTGGAACAGGGAGCTGGCCCGCATTGTTATTGACGGCGCTACCGACGATCAGAAAGAGATTTTTTACACCGCAGTTTACCGCTCGCTGCTGGCTCAATATATCAACCAGGATGTGGACGGAAGTTTTATCGATTCGGATGGAAAAATCCACCAGGCCAAAGGTTACGATTTCTACGGATCGTTTTCGTGCTGGGACACCTACCGCAGCCAGCACCCGCTGCTGACCCTGCTTGCCCCCGACCGCGTTCCTGACTTTATCCGGTCGATCGAGGAGAAAACCCGGAATTACGGATGGCTGCCGGCGCAACATTTTCAGAATGTTTTCGGCGAAGCGATGGTCGGCGACCACCTGATCCCCATTATTGCCGATGCTTACCTGAAAGGATTCCGGGGATTCGACATCCGGTTCCTCTACCAGGCCATGCGCAAAAAGGCGCTCGAAAATCCAACCCAGGAGCGGCACAAACATGCCGGACGATCCGGCCTGGATTATTACCAAAAACTGGGCTACACCCCGGTTGACCGGGTCACCGAATCGGTTCCCAACACCCTAGAACTGGCCTACGACGACTGGTGTATTGCACAGCTAGCCAAAGCGCTGGGAGAAAATGACGATTACCGGTTATTTATGACACGGGCCGCTTATTACCAAAACCTGTGGGATGCGGAAACCCGGTTTATGCGCCCCCGAAAAGCCGACGGCACTTTTCTGGAAGCGCTGAACGGCCGCGAACAGGAGATTGTAAAGGAGGGTGAACACAGCTATTACAAATATTTCGATCCGCTGCTGGTTGGCCGGCGTCCCAACCGGCATTACACCGAATCCACCGCCTGGCAGTATATCTGGTCGGTCCAGCACGATGTGCGGGGACTGATCAACCTGTTTGGCAGCAATTCGGCTTTTGTCTCCAAACTGGACACCTTTTTCCAGATGAGCCCGAATATCAGCGCCCCCAAATACGTGGGTGTGGTGGGAACGATCGGTCAGTATGTGCATGGCAACCAACCCTCGCACCACGTGGCCTATCTTTATAATTATGCCGGACAGCCCTGGAAAACCCAACTGCGGGTCAGGCAGGTGATGGATGAGCTTTATCGTTCCGGTCCCGGAGGATTATGCGGAAACGAAGACATGGGTTCCCTCTCCTCGTGGTATGTGCTGAGTTCATTGGGTTTTTACCCGGTTACGCCCGGCAGCACGGCTTATACCATCGGAAGCCCGCTGTTCGGGAAAGCAGTTCTGAACCTGGGCAACGGTAAAACATTCACCATCGAAGCGGTGCACAACTCAAAAGAGAATAAATACATTCAGTCGGCGGCACTCAACGGCAAACCCCTGGAGAAAACCTGGCTCACCCACGCCGAGATTACCGGCGGCGGTACGTTGGTCTTCACCATGGGACCTGAACCCAATAAAAAATGGGGGTCGAAACCCGAAGCGGCACCGCCGTCCATGACCAAATAACCCGCTGACAGCAAAAAGCTGCCGGGGCACTCCGATTGTTCCGGCAGCATTAATAGCCCAGTGTTTTCCCCTTTTCCACCGCCGGAATGCCGTATTTCATCCAATCGGGCATGGGTTGATCTTTCAGATAATGGTTAAAAAACTGGAACATCCGTTTATCGAGGTCCATGCGGTTGGCCCAGCTCTCCTTGTTCAGGTTGTGCGGCTCGTTGTTGTAGGTAAGCATCCAGGCAGGTTTGTCGAGACGCCGAAGGGCGGTAAACAGCTCAATTCCCTGGTACCACGGCACGGCCCCATCGTTGTCGTTGTGCATAATCAGCAGCGGGGTTTTAATTTTGGGCACAAAAAACAGGGGCGAATTTTCGATATACAACAGTGGCTTCTCCCACAATGTGCCGCCAATCCGGCTTTGGGTCTGTTCATACTGGTACATGCGGCTGATGCCGGTTTCCCAACGTATTCCGCCGTAGGCACTGGTCATGTTGCTCACCGGGGCGCCGGCCATTCCGGCTGCAAACAGATCGGTACGGGTAATCAACCACGCCGTTTGATAACCTCCCCAGCTTTGTCCCTGCAAACCAATCCGGGCTTTATCAATCCACGGAAAACGGTTGGTCAGGTAGGTGGTGCCGCTCACCACGGCATCATACGCACTCTGTCCCGGATAACCAACCTGGTAGGTGATGTCGGGCACAAAAACGAGATAACCGTTGCTGGCATAAAATGTCCGGTTGATCGTTGAACGGCTGGGCGTTGGAAAGATGTGGCGGAAGATCAGTTCCGAGTTTCGTTCATAATAGTAAACGATCATCGGGTACTTTTTGAGCGGGTTGAAATTTTCCGGTTTGTAAAGCAATCCCTTCAGCGTTTCTCCCGAAAAGGAGCTCCACTCCACCATTTCCACGGTTGTCCAGTTAAACTGCGACTGTCCGGGGTTGGCATCCGAAATTTTGCGGGGCGCTTTAAACCGCGTATCACTCACCCAAAGGTTGGGAAATTCGCTGATATTCTCCCTGGTCCAGAGCAGCACACCTGAATTCCGCGCCAGCCGGGGGGTTCCAAAATGGTATTTATCCATCAGCAGCAACGAAGGTTCTTTCACCGTTCCAAAATCAAAGGCAAAAAAGCCCGCAGACATGGTTCGCTCATCAAACGCGCTGAGCAGCGAAGATTTGTCGACCGGCAAAAACTCCTCCCTGGGATCGGTTTTGATGTATCGCAGGCGGGTGTGGTTTCGCCGGCCGAAAGCCTGTGTCACGCACACCGGTACACGTACACCGGCAGGATCCAGCTTCCAGATATCATACCGGTCGTAGATAAAGACAAACTTGTCGCCGGCCGTCCATCCGGCAATTCCGTATGGAAAGGGCTCCGCCGGGAGGTCGTTCTCTTCATTAAAAAAATTGACCGGAATCTTTTGGGTGAGCGGAACCACTTCGAGGTTATTGATATCGGTTGACTGGGCATAAAAGCTGCTGTCGGCCGGTTCGTACCAGATCACATATTTTCCTCCGGGCGAAAGCTGTGCAAAAACTTTTTCTTTTACCAGCATTCGTTTGATCCCCGATTTCAAATCCACGGTGTAGAAATCCCGAAACTTGCGGCCGGTCCAGCTTTCAGCGCGCAGGTAAGGTGTTGCGTCGGTTCCCAGCGCAATTTCGCCGTTGCCTTTGGCGACCAGGCCAATGTCTCTCACCGCCGGATCGCCCAACTGAACAAACCGCTTCAGATCGGTATGGTAAACCGCCAGCCAGGTACGTTTTTTCTCCTTATCCGCTTCTACTTTTTGTTGCGGCTGCAAAATTTTATCCTGCCAGCTCCAGACATCCACGCGGGGTTTCTCCTCCTCCAGCAGGCTGTCTTTGGGTTCGGGCCGGGGAGAAGGCGCAGTTCCGAGGTAAAGCTTCACCCCGTCTTCGGAAAAAAAGAGATTACCGTTTTCGCTCGGAGTCCATCCTACCGGAATCCCCGAAGTGTAGCCGTCGACCACCTTTTCAGGCAGCTGAACTCCGGCCTGCCCCAAATAAAGCGAATAGACCTTTTGGCTGGTGGTGTCTTTCGAATGGAGGAAACCGATCTGCTGGCCGGCCTCGTCGGTAACCGCTTTTTTAATCCACCCTTCGCCGGCAAACAGTTTGCTCACGCTTCCGCTGGCCGTGTTGAAAAACACCAGCTCAGAAGTGGTGGCTACCGAATCTTTCTGCTCTCTGACAAAAACGACCGCCCCGCCTTTTCTGGCGTAAAAATACTCGACCACATTACTAAATGTCACCAACTTGCCATCTTTCACCCGGAGCAGCACCAGGTCGTCGCCCGGCTGTTTGACCGGTTTGGATTTGCGGCCGGCAGCCGACGTATCTTTTTTCTCTTCGGGGGTGGTCAGAAAAGCGATCCACCGGCCGTTTTCTTCAGGCACTTTGTATGATTTTAATTTGGGAAATTTCAACGGCACCCTACCCGGAAAGATTAACACGCCCAGAGAATCGGCCGGCATCTCCTCTTTTTTCAGTTTTTTTCGTTTGGCGGCTTTCACCGAATCAACCGGTGGCTGAATATGATAAACCAGAAAGTCATTCTCAGGCCCGAAAGTTGCCCGGCATCCGCGCTGCATCGTATCCACGCGGTTCTCCAGCAAATTTACCAGCAGCAGGTTGCCATCGCCCTGCTGCGGCGCCAGGTTAAAAGCCACACGCGTGCCGTCGTTAGAAATTGTCTCTTGTTCAATAACTTTCCAACCGGCATAATCCTCATGGGTCAGAACTTTTTTTACCGGGTCCTGGGCAATCAGGCGATTGGCCATCAAAAAAACAAACCATAAAAGAAACAAGGCTCTCATTGATCTTTCTGTTTAAAATGAACTTAAAACCAAATATTGCTTTTTATTCCCAGAAAGAATAATATCGGAAGATGAAATTTTGTGCATTTTTGGCCCGATGGCAAACCTTTCATCGGGAAAGTGCGACGTCGGCTAAACCGTTTTCTGTTCCCTCAAGTACCAACTGATTTACCGGGAAGCGTAAAAACAAAAAAGGAGCTGCGTCTCTCAACACAACTCCTTGATTTTCAAACGTCGGGGTACCAGGATTCGAACCTGGGACCCCCTGCTCCCAAAGCAGGTGCGCTAGCCGGACTGCGCTACACCCCGAAATAACTTAAACAAGTGGTAAATAACGTATTCTGATTGCGGAGAGAGGGGGATTCGAACCCCCGGTACGGTTACCCGTACGACAGTTTAGCAAACTGTTGGTTTCAGCCACTCACCCATCTCTCCTGACTGGTCTGAATTGAACGGCAACATTTCAGGTTGCAAAATGGTGCTGTCGATTTTCAGTGTTAATAAGAACTCGCGGAAAATCCGCCTTTCAAATGTGCGTGCAAATGTAGAAAAATTTTCTCTTTGTCAAAATGTTTTGGGAAGAATTCACCAACTGAATCGTGACAAGGCTGACTCCACCGCCTCAAAAAACGCTTTTCCACGTTTTCCGGGGCAATCAGCCTGTTTTTCCGCCTTCGAAAAACCATTCCTTCTCTCCCATCTGTATCGTGTTGAAAGCAAAGTGTTTTGGATTGTTCTTTGCAACCGTCCCAAAAACGAAACCGACTTTTCAGCCTGTTGGTTTAAATTCCACAAATAACTCAAAACATGCAACTTATAAAGAAAAATGATTTAAAACAGCTGATTTTTTTTGCTAAAATCGAAGTTAAAAATTACTTTTGAGGCAAATACAGCACGTTCTTTAAAACAAAAAATATTGTCCGCATTGATTGATCGTTGGTAAACTCAACAGAATTTTTCACACCGAGTATGCTCAACGGCTGCTAAGACAGGCCTAGTAACCCTGAGCAATCAGGGCGAGTCTCCGGACCGTTGGAAGTCTGATCAGCCAGGCACTCAAATCCTGTTTAACGGGGTTTTACACAATCAGAATTGATGCGGACTTTTTTTGTCCTCCCGCAAACGCGAAGAGATCAGGAATAAGATCAGCAAAACACTGGCAAACAAGGATATTCGCGCCAGGTAATCACCATTTTTCACATAAAAAGTCAGCTCGTTGTTCACGTTAATCTGCCCGTGGATAACCGCCTCCTTCCACCAGGAAGTTTGCTGCAGCACGTCGCCCCGCTGGTTGATAAACCCGGAAATTCCGGTATTGGCGGCCCGGGCGATGCTGCGACGGGTTTCGATGGCCCGGAGGCGGGCAAAAGAAAAATGCTGCCGGTAGCCGGGGGTATTTTTCCACCAGCCGTCGTTGGTGATGACGAACACCAGTCCGGCGCCTTTCCGAACAAAACGGGTCAGGTAACCGCCAAATGCCGACTCATAACAGATGAGGGTTGCCACCTGGGTACTGTCGCTGGTTATAAAATTGGTCGGTTCGGGCTGGATTCCCAAACTTCCGGTCGTTCCGCCCAGGTTGATGATGAACTTTTCGAGGAAACGCAGGTACTTTCGAAACGGCATCTTTTCGACGCCACTCACCAGGATCGATTTGTGGTAAACCTGCAATCTGGCGGCGTTGTCGGTAAAAATGGCCGAGTTATAATAATCGTAACGGGTAATCCCGTCGCGCATCAGCCGGGCGGAAGCAGGAACTTTTTCCCCTTCGCGGTAAATATGGTAGGTGGAGGCGCCGATTACCAGGGCTGCGCGGGGGCTGGCCGCGGTCAATCCCGCCAGGCGGCTGAACTGCGGATAAAACGGAATGTTCTCTTCTTCCCACTGCTGTTCGAAGACCGTTTCGGGTCCCACAATAAAATCTGTCGTGGGAGTTATTTCCGATTCAGCCAGACGGACAAACTTCTCCAGTTTATCATTGACCGCTGCCTCGTCGTGCTGCTCCGAATAGGGGTCGATATTGGGCTGTACCACTACAATTTCGCGGGGATCTTCTTTTTCAGAATAGGAGTTGTAACGGGACAACGAATAAATTACCGGAAGCAGGACAACGAGTCCCAGCACGGCAACCTGCCAGCGAACCGTTTTCAGCCGGCGGCTGGCGGCATACCGGCGGAGAACTCCGAAGAGCAGCAGGTTGACCATCCACACCCAAAGCGATCCGCCGAGGACACCCGTAAATTCGTACCATTGCACCACCTTTACATTGTTGGCAAATCCATTTCCCAGCGTCAGCCAGGGCCATTCGATCTCCCAGTGGTAGTGAAAATATTCGAAACTGAGCCAAAACACCACGTAGGCCAGGAATCCCAGATTTCCCTGCGTGCAGCGGCGCATCAGGTGTGCCAGCCAAAACACCAGCGACATCAGGAAAGAATTGAGGAAAACCACCAAAACCGCCCCAACCGGCGTGGCGTGCATCACCCACCAGGTGGCAAGCCCGTTCCAGACCAAAAAGGCCAGGTAAACATGCCCCCAGTACGACACACTTTTAAAACGCGACTGTTCCCGCACAAAGTAGTCGTCGAGCAGCAGCAGCGGCAGCAGGCCAACAAACAACACCCACCCGGGAAACCCCAGCCAGGCCAAACTCAGTATAACTCCGGAAATTACAGAAAGTAAAAAACGTATGCTTCGATTCATAGTCAGACGGATTGATTGGCAAATATCGCTTTTTTGCGCCGCTTTTCCCGTTCAAAAACGAAATCGATCCGCCCCAGCATCAACCCGCCCCACCAGGCCTGGTTTACGATTACCGGCCGGCCGGCTTTATTCTTCACCTGCACCGGTTCGGCCAGGAAACTGTGGGTGTGCCCGCCCACAAACAGGTCGGTATGAAAAGTTTCAGCGGCCAAAACAAGATCGCTGATCCGCTGTTCTTCGTATTTCAAGCCCACATGCGAAAGGCAGACGACCAGGTCGCACTTTTTGCCGAGAGCCAGGAATCGCTCCATCTCGAGCGCTACCGCCAAAGGTTCGGAATAACGTGTGTTTTCGTAATTATTTTCCGAAACCAGCCCTTTCAGCTCAATTCCCAATCCATACACTCCCACACGGATCCCCGATTTTTCAAAGATTTGCCAGCGGGGAATCTTACCAGCCAGGATCGTATCGGAAAAATCGTAGTTCGAGCAGATCAGCGGGAAACGCGCATGCGGCAGTGGTTCCAGAATCCCTTCCAGCCCATTGTCGAACTCGTGATTGCCCAGGGTTCCGGCGTCATAACCCGCCTCGCTCATCACCTTTAAGATCAGCTCACCTTTAAAATAATTGAAATAAGGAGTTCCCTGGTACATGTCGCCGGCGTCGAACAGCAGGGTGTTCGGGTTTTCCAGGCGGCAGTTGCGGACATACTGCGAGATACGCGCCAGGCCACCTTTTCCGGCATAACGCGGGTTTTCGCCGTCAAACGGCTCAATATGACAATGCAGGTCGTTGGTGTGCAGGATGGTCAGGGTCACCAACTCCTCCCGCGCCAGCAGTCCGAGCGGCGAAGCAGCCGCCAGCAGTCCGGCCGAACCGGCTGCCATATTTTTTACAAAATCTCTTCTATTCATGGTAAATCCTCCCATCCAATACAGGTGAAATGCGCTCGCCGCGTTCCTGCATGGCTTTCAGGTGCCGGATGATCACATCCCTGATCTTCTCCGAGCTGTTTTTAAAATCGATGCGGTTGAGCAACATCTGCATATTATCGCCGCCGGAAGCCACATAATCGTTAGTTACCAGCCAGTAGGCAGCATTTTCATCCAGGGGTTTCCCGTCGATCATAATTTTTACCGCACGGTTTTCACGGATCCCAAAACGCACCCCGCTGACACTGTCGCCCCCTTTCGAAGCCAGTTCATTCAAAAACGCCTGCACATCGGCGCCTTTCAGCTTCAAAAAGACCATCTCATTTTCAAAAGGCATCAATTCAAAAATTTTTCCGACGGTAATGTCTCCTTTGGGCAAAAAAGTGCGGATGCCGCCATAATTAAAATAGGCCAGATCGGGCGTGATGCCCCAACCACTCTGACGGCTCGTAACCGCTCCCTCCTCGCGCAACAGGTCGGCCAGGAAATTGGTCAGCAAACTTTCGGGTTTATCTTTTACCAGCTCGGTTTCCGCCACGGCAAGTACCTCAGCCATATCTTTTTCCAACTCCTGTTTGTAGGGCAGGTAAAACCGGACCAGCTGGCTGTCGACGGCGGCAAGCTTCTCCGAAACCGGGTAGTTTTCGGGAATTGCCCGGGCCACTTCAAAAGGGGTGCGGCACGAAAAGGCGAGCAGCAAAACCCCGGTTATTAACAATACACTCTTGATAGATCGATACATTTTATGAATCGTTTATTGAAACAATGCGCTATTTTAGCCATTATGTTGTTATGAAGAATAACAGAAACGAAAATTCATGATTTTTTCAAACTTAAACAGCAATTTTTACAGGAAAATTTTCTTAAGCCTCCTCTCTGTATTTTTTTTAGTGACCAGCTTGCCGGCGCAGGAACTCCCGCAGGAAGTGGTAGCCAAACCTGGCGACGGCATCTACCTTCTGCTTAAACGGCACGGCCTCTCGGCCAATGACCTGAAGGATTTTATCGAACTGAACCGGCGGGCGCTGGGCCCCAACAATACGCTGATCTCCGGCCGGAAGTACAAACTCCCGCAGGCTGTACCAAGTTCCTCCTCCGCCCCGGCTGATCCGGCGACTCCGGCAGGCGAAACTTCCGCAGGAGTGGTCAGGAAATTTGAGATCTTCGGAAAGAAATATGAAAACGTCACCATTAAAAACCAGGAGCTGAAAGGGGCCATCTACTATTTGGTGTCGGGCCACGGCGGTCCCGATCCCGGCGCAATCGGAAAATATGGCGGGCACACCCTCAGCGAAGACGAATATGCCTACGACGTCACCCTGCGGCTGGCCCGGAACCTGATTGAGAGCGGCGCGACGGTTTACATCATCACCCGCGACCCCAACGACGGCATTCGTGACGAAAGTTTCCTGAAACTCGACAAAGACGAAGTGTGCTATCCCAACCAGACCATCCCGCTCAACCAGCTGCAACGGTTGAAACAACGTACCACCGCCGTCAATAACCTCTTTCTCCAAAACCGCGGTTCGTTTCAGCGGATGATCTGCATCCACGTGGATGCCCGCAGCCGGGGAGAAAACATCGACGTATTTTTTTACCACGACGAACGCAGCAAAACCGGTTCACGCGCAGCCAGTATCCTAAAAAATACTTTTTTGGAAAAATACAACCAGCACCAGCCCAACCGCGGCTACAAGGGCACGGTTTCGCACCGCAACCTTTACGAAGTTCGCAATTCGCTGCCGGTAACCGTTTATATTGAATTGGGAAACATCAACCACTCCCGCGATATCCAGCGGCTGATTATTGCCGACAACCGGCAGGCGCTGGCCAACTGGCTCACGGCCGGTTTGATCAGGGATTTCAACACCAACAAGTAGCGCCTTTCAAATCGACGGGAAGCAACTTCCCGGTGAGCGGGCTATTCAGTCAGAAGCTGGCGGGGCAAAATTGCCCGGATACTCCACCGCGGCCAGGAAAAGTCCGTGCGGCGGAGCAGATGCGCCGGCGGCACAACGGTCCTGTTTTTCAATGATTGCAGCCACATCGGCCACGCTGAGCTTTCCTTTCCCCACTTCGAGGAGCGTCCCTACCACGGCGCGAACCATGTTTCGCAAAAAGCGGTCGGCGCGGATGGTAAAAACCAGCTGCCCGTCCTCCTCTTGCCAGCAGGCCGAATAAATCCGGCAGATATTGGTTTTCGTGTCGCTGTGCAGGCGGCTGAAGCTGGTAAAGTCGGTATAACGGAGTAATACGGCAGCCGCTTCGTTCATCTTTTTCACATCAAGCGGCAGCAGGTAGGTGTAGGCCGTTTCGGTTGAAAAGGGATCTTTACGCCGGTTGATGACATAACGGTAGGTGCGCGACAGGGCGCTGAAACGGGCGTGTGCCTCGTCGGGAACCGGCCAGATGCGGTGCAGCGAAATGTCGGGAGGTAAAAAACGGTTGAGTTTGTGAACCAGGCCGGCAGGCTGAAACGGAAGCGAATCGGTTTCGAAGTGGGCAACAAAACAGGTGGCGTGAACGCCGGAATCGGTGCGCCCGGCTCCGGTCAGCGCAATTTCACGACGCAAAAAAACCGAAAACGTCCGTTCGAGCACCGACTGCACCGACTCGGCATTCGGCTGTATCTGCCAGCCGTGGTAGCGGGTCCCTTTAAAACTCAACTCAACAAAATAACGCTGTGCCACAATTCTCCGATTTTGCTGACGAAGATAAAACTTTCGTCCGACAACAGGGCGGTTCAGCGGCGGCACTTACTGACAAAAACAGCCGTCTGGCCGACATTTTGACACCGCCGGCAGCAAAACTTTTATCACCTCCTCCGGGTATCTTCCGACAAATAAAATTGAAAATCAAATCATTAAACTCAAACCCGCTCTTTCCTCAGCCAATCCGGTATTTATTTTGCGTATGGGGTTAACGCAATCAGAAAGATGATTTTCTGAAACAGAAAACGAAATTGTTGAACTAAAGTTATGGAGGATAAAGCTATGAAACCTGTTAGAAGAAATCCGTATTTTCCATCGTTTTGGGACAATTTCTTTTCCAACGAAATGATGGATTGGAACAACTCGAATTTTTCGAGCACCGACACGACCCTGCCGGCTGTCAATGTCAAAGAAAATGACGAAGCTTTTGAAATCGAAGTAGCTGCGCCGGGCATGAACCGCGAAGATTTTAAGGTAAAGCTGGAAAATAACCTGTTGACCATTTCTTCGGAAAAAAAGGAAGAAAAGAAGGAGGAAAACGGCCGCTACTCCCGCCGCGAATTCAGCTACCAATCGTTCCAGCGAAGTTTTACCATCCCCGAAAATCTGGTGGCTGGCGATCAAATTTCGGCCAGATACTGCGAAGGGATTCTGTGTATTACGCTCCCCAAGAAGGAAGAAGTAAAGCCAAAACCGGCCCGCGAAATCAAAATTTCGTAGGTCGCCAACCGGGTAGTTCCAACTGCCCGGTTTTCCTTTTTACAGGCCAAAAACAGAAATCCATTCAACGCCCGGGAAGTGTTAAAGAAATCAAACCACCGGAAAGCTTAAAAAATTTTAACTAAAATAAAACCGTTATATTCAGGCAATCCTTTATTTTCGTGCATTTGAAAAAATTAACCATAATAAATCGATAAATAGCTGCCCTATGGATCAGGCAATTGACATTAAAGAACTTAACGAGCGTATTCAGCGGGAAAGTTCATTCGTTGACATGATAAGCATGGAGATGAATAAAGTGATCGTCGGCCAGAAACACCTGGTTGAGAGTTTGTTAATCGGGTTACTTTCCAACGGCCACATCCTGCTGGAAGGGGTGCCGGGGTTGGCAAAAACACTGGCAATCAAGTCGCTGGCGCAAACCATCGACGCCAAGTTTGCACGTATTCAGTTTACCCCCGACCTGCTGCCGGCCGACTTGCTCGGCACCATGATTTACAGCCAGAAGAAAGAAGAGTTTACCGTGAAGAAAGGCCCCATTTTCGCCAACTTCATCCTGGCCGATGAAATCAACCGGGCACCTGCCAAAGTGCAGTCGGCGCTGCTCGAAGCCATGCAGGAACGCCAGATCACCATCAGCGACCACACCTACAAACTCGACGAACCCTTCCTGGTAATGGCTACCCAGAACCCCATCGAACAGGAAGGAACCTATCCGCTGCCCGAAGCACAGGTCGACCGTTTTATGCTGAAAGTGGTGATCAACTATCCCAAAAAAGAGGATGAAAAACTGATCATCCAGCAAAACCTGCTGAAAAAATTCCCGGAAACCAGCACCATCCTGAATCCGGCCGATATCCTTAAAGCCCGCGACGTGGTAAAAGATGTGTACATGGACGAAAAAATCCAGAAATACATCGTTGACATAGTGTTTGCCACCCGCGAGCCGGCCGAATACAAACTGGAAAAATACAAGGATATGATCAATTACGGCGGATCGCCCCGTGCCAGCATCAGCCTGGCGCAGGCAGCCAAAGCCTACGCCTTTATCAAACGGCGTGGGTATGTGATCCCGGAAGATGTGCGGGCCGTGTGTGCCGAAGTGATGCGCCACCGCATCGGACTCAGCTACGAAGCCGAAGCCAACAACATCACTTCCGAAGAGATCATCGCCGATATTCTGAATACGGTTGAAGTGCCTTAACCGGCTCAACGGCAGGCCTGCTGCTGCCGGCCATTCGTCATCGGGGAGGGAGTCCGCTGCCGGATCCTTTCCTTCACCGGGTAACGTATTTTACAGAAAGGTATGGAAACATCTGATATTTTAAAGCGGGTACGGCAAATCGAAATCAAATCGCGCGGCCTTACCCGGAACATTTTCGCGGGAGAATACCACAGCGCCTTCAAAGGGCGCGGGATGGCTTTTGCCGAGGTGCGCGAATACCAGTTCGGCGACGATATCCGTAACATCGACTGGAACGTAACCGCCCGTTACAACCATCCCTACGTGAAGGTTTTTGAAGAAGAGCGGGAACTGACCGTAATGCTGCTGATCGACATGAGCGGATCGCGGGAGTTTGGTTCTTTTGAAAAGTACAAGAAAAACATCATCACCGAAATTGCGGCGATCCTGGCCTTTTCGGCTATTCAGAACAACGACAAAATCGGGGTGATCTTCTTTTCGGAAACCATTGAAAAATTTATCCCGCCCAAAAAAGGGCGTTCGCACATCCTGCGCATCATTCGCGAGATGATCGATTTTCAGCCCGAAAACCGCGGCACCAACGTTACCGAAGCGATCCGCTACCTGACCAATGCCATCAAAAAGAAGTGCACCGCCTTTGTCATCTCCGACTTTATTGACCCGGGCAGCGAGCTCGAACGGGCGCTTTCGGTGGCCAACAACAAACACGATGTGGTTGCAATCCGCATTTACGACGAACGCGAAACCGAACTCCCCCCCATCGGAATGGTGAAGGTGAAAGATGCCGAAACCGGCCGCTACCTGTGGGTGGACAGCAGCAGCAGCCAGGTCCGTAAAATTTACCGCAACTGGTGGCAGCAGCACACCGAACGGCTGCAGGGAATTTTTATGCGCTGCGGCATCGATTCGGTAAGCGTGGACACCCGCGAAGACTACGTAAAATCATTGATGAACCTGTTCAAAAAAAGAGGAGGCTGACCATTGAAAACACTCAGAATATATATTGTGCCCCTGCTGCTCGCCATTTTACCGGCTTTTGGGGCCACGCAGGCTCCCGCGCAGCAGGTGAAGGCAACAGCCACCCTCGATTCGACCAATATCCTGCTGGGCGACCAGATCAACCTGCGGCTCGAAATCATTAAACCCGAAAACCTGAAGGTGCAATTTCCGCAGGTCCCCGACACGCTGGCAGGTAAAATCGAAGTGCTGAAACGTTCTTCAATCGACACGCTGAAAGTTGAGAATGAAACGTTCCGCAAGCTGGTACAAACCTATCTCATCACCTGTTTCGACAGCGGGGAGTACCGGCTTCCGCCGTTCCGTTTTATCACCGAAGCCAACGGGCGCCTCGACTCGGTTGCTACCAGCGAAGTGGTGCTGAAAGTACACAGCATGCCCATCGACACCAGCCGCGGTCCAACCGATATCAAAATGCCTTACGGCGCGCCGCTCACCCTCAAAGAGGTTACTCCATACCTGCTGGGCATCATCCTGATCGGCTCGCTTCTTTTCCTGATCCTCTATTCGGTTAAGCGAAAGAAGAAAAAGATGCCGTTATTTGCCAGGCCGCCCAAACCCAAAGAGCCGGCGCATGTAATTGCCCTGCGTGAACTCGACCGGATCCGGGATGAAAAATTGTGGCAGAAAGACAAAATCAAGGAGTACTACAGCCAGGTTACCGATGTATTGCGCAGCTACATCGAAGAGCGGTTCGGTATTCCGGCCATGGAACAAACCAGCGACGAGACCCTCTCTTCGTTCCGCAGCCGCCGCGAACTGCTGAGCGACAAATCACTCAACCACCTGGACCAGATCCTTTCGCTGGCCGACCTGGTGAAATTTGCCAAATATCACCCGCTGCCCGACGACCACAACCTCACGTTGGTCAATGCCTACTTCTTTGTGGATGAAACCAAAAAGGAGGAGCCTAAAAAACCGGAAAAAACAGAGCCTGATTCCAACGGGGCCGAAGAGGTGGAACTTAAATAGAACGATCATGTTTGGAGACTATATATTTAAAAACCCGGACTATTTCTACCTGCTGCTGGCGCTGATTCCGGCGCTGGTGTGGTACATCTTCCGGCAGAAAAAAAACACGGCCAGCATTCAGCTGTCGACCACGGCAGCGTTGCAAAAGGCGCCGCGCACCCTTCGTCACTACCTGCGTCATCTGGTTTTTGTTTCGCAGATGCTTGCCTGGGCGATGATCGTGGTGGCGCTGGCACGACCGCAATCGTCGAGCAACTGGGAAAATGTAACCACCGAAGGGATTGACATTATGATTGCGCTCGACATTTCGAGCAGTATGCTGGCCCGCGACTTTACACCCGACCGGCTGGAAGCGGCCAAAAAGGTGGCCATGGAGTTTATCTCCGGACGCGAACACGACCGCATGGGGCTGGTGGTTTTTTCGGGCGAGGCGTTTACCCAGTGCCCGCTCACGACCGACCGCGCCGTGCTGCTCAACCTGTTTCGCGACCTGCGAAGCGGCATGATTGAAGATGGAACGGCGATCGGAAACGGCCTGGCCACTGCCGTAGCCCGCCTGAAAGACAGCAAAGCCATCAGCCGCGTGGTAATCCTGCTGACCGACGGCGAAAACAACCGCGGTGAAATTGCCCCGGTAACGGCTGCCGAAATTGCCAAAACATTCGGAATCCGGGTCTACACCGTGGGAGTGGGAACCGTAGGCACCGCCCCCTACCCGGTTCAAACGCCTTTTGGCACCCAGCTGCAACAGGTCGAGGTGAAAATCGACGAGGAGACCCTGCGGAAAATCGCGCAGCTCACCGACGGGCAGTATTTCAGGGCGACCGGAAACACCCGCCTCGAAGAGATTTACCGCGAAATCGACAAGCTGGAGAAATCGAAAATTGAAGTTAAAGAGTACAGCCGCAAATCGGAAGAGTTTTTTCCGTTTGCCCTGGCCGGAACCATTTTCCTGGCGGCCGGGCTGCTGCTGAAAACCACCCTATTCAGGAACATTCCTTAAAAAATGAGAACGATGGAAATGTTCAGATTTGCCAATCCGGAATATTTTTGGGGACTGCTGATCATCCCCGTGCTGATCCTGCTCTACATCGTCATGCGGATCCGCAGAAACCGGGCCTTGAAAAAATTTGGTCAGAAAAAAATTATTGCCACCCTGATGCCGAGTGTCTCGGGATTTCGTCCGGCTTTTAAATTTTTCCTGCTGCTGCTGGCCCTGGCCTTCTTTATCCTGGGAATGGCGCGGCCACAGTACGGATCGAAGCTGAAAACGGTAAAACGCGAAGGAGTGGAGCTGATGATCGCCCTCGACGTGTCGAACAGTATGATGGCTGAAGATATCAAACCCAACCGCCTCGAACGGGCCAAACGGGCCATCGACCGGTTGATCAGCCGCCTGAAGGACGACAAAATCGGGCTGATTGTGTTTGCGGGCGAAGCCTACACGCAGTTGCCCATCACCACCGACTATTCGTCGGCCCAGCTGTTCCTGTCGTCGGTCAGTCCTGAAATTGTTCCCCGCCAGGGAACCGCCATCGGCGCCGCCATCAACCTGGCGATGAAATCCTTCACTCCGGATGAAAAAGCCGGCAAAGCGATCATCATCATCACCGACGGCGAAAACCACGAAGACGATGCCATTGGGGCTGCCAAAGCTGCGCTGGAAGAGGGAGTTACGGTACACACCATCGGGATGGGACTACCGCAGGGCGCTCCTATTCCGGTCGTATCCGGCGGACAAAACGACTACCGGCGCGACCGCGAAGGCAATGTGGTGATCACCAAGCTCAACGAAACGATGCTGGAACAGATCAGCGCTGCCGGCGGCGGGGTTTATGTCCGCGCCAACAATGCGCAGGTAGGTCTTGAAACCCTTTTCGACGAGATCAACAAAATGCAGAAAACAGAAATGGAAGCCCGCACGTTTTCGGAATATGAAGACCAGTTTCAGTATTTCCTGGCGGTTGGGCTGGCGCTCCTGCTGCTCGAATTTCTGCTGCTGGAACGAAAAAATAAATATCTCAGAAGAATCAAGCTGTTTTCATAACCAGAAACAGCTGTTGCTGAACAAATGAAGAGTTGGAAATTTAAATACGGTGAGATGAAAAAAGTTGTGCTCCTCGCTTTGCTGGTAACCCTGCAGTTGCTGGCTTTGGGCCAGAACGAGCGGAAATATGTGCGAAAGGGAAATTTTTATTACCTGATGGGGATCCGCGACACGACCCAAATCGACTCGGTCCGTTTTGGAAAAGCCGAAATGGAATACCGCAAGGCGCTCGAAAAAAAGCCGAACGACCTTCAGTGGAATTTTAACCTGGCCGATGCCCTTTACAAACAGATGAAATTCAAAGAAGCCGCTTCCTCCTTTGAAGAGATCGCCAAACAGAAAGAGGAACCGGTTGAAAAAGCGCGCGCCTACCACAACCTGGGCAACAGTCTGCTCATGCAGCAGCAGATCGATGAAAGTATCGAAGCCTACAAAAAAGCGTTGCGGCAAAACCCCGGTGACCTGGATACCAAATACAACCTGGCTTATGCACAAATGCTGAAACAACAGCAACAACAGCAGCAACAAAACCAGGATCAGAACAAGGACCAAAATCAGGATCAAAATAAAGACCAGAACAAAGATCAAAACCAGGACCGGAACCAGGATCAGAACAAGCAGAACCAGGACAACCAGCCGCAGCCACAAAACAAAATTTCCAAGGAAATTGCCGAACAACTGCTGCAGGCGCTCCAAAACGACGAACGAAATGTTCAGGATAAGGTAAAAAAAGAGAAAGCCCAGCAGGCCCGGCAGGCAAAGGTTGAAAAAGACTGGTAAATTTGAACCCGTAAGCTGAACCCTAAAAAGGATCGAAAAATGCTGAAAAGATTATTATTGCTATTTGTTGTTTTGTTCGCATCGCAAAGCGTTTTTGCCGATGAAACACGCTTTGTCATGTCGGCGCCCAATGCAGTTTCGGCTGGCGACCAGTTCCGGCTGTCGTTTTCGCTCAATACCGGCGGCGGAACCAACCTGCGACTGCCCGACCTGAGTAATTTCGAGGTTTTGATGGGGCCCAGCACCTCGCAGTCGTCGAGTGTGCAGATTATCAACGGACGAACGACCCAAAGTGTGGAATTCTCCTACACCTACATCCTGCGGGCTGTCAAAGAGGGAACGTTTACCATCCGCCCGGCGGCGATTGAAGTCGACGGCAAAATCTACCAGTCGAACCCGCTCACCGTCCAGGTGGTGAAAGGCCGGCCGCAGCAACAGCAGCAGCAGAGCGCCGCGTCATCGGGCAGCGAAGCCGGTGAAGCGCCTTCGGGCAACATCAGCAAAGACGACCTTTTCATCAGGCTCGAACTGAGCAAACGCAATGTTTACAAAGGCGAGCAGATCATCGCCGCGGTAAAACTGTATGCCAACCCCAACCTGCCGCTCTCCGGCTTCGACGAGGTGAGCCTTCCCACCTACGAAGGTTTTTACACCCAGGACATCGATATTCCGCAGCAGATCAACTTCAAACGCGAAGTTTTCAACGACAAGATCTACCAGGTCGGGGTGCTCAAAAAGACAATCCTCTTCCCGCAGCAATCGGGCACCATCACCATCAAACCTTTCGGGCTGGCGGTTTTGGTGCAGCAGCGGGTACGGGCACGCAGCTTTTTCGACGACTTCTTCAATAGTTTTCAGACCGTCAAAGCCAAGGTCACCGCCGATCCGGTCACGGTTTCGGTGAAGAACCTCCCACCTGCTCCGGCCGATTTTTACGGCGGCGTTGGAAATTTCAACCTCTCCTCGGAAATCAGTGCGCAGGAGGTGACCACCAACGATGCCGTCACCCTGACGCTGACAATCAGCGGAACCGGAAACATCCGGCTCATCCAGTCGCCCAACATGGAACTTCCGCCCGATTTTGAAAAATATGATCCGCGCGCTACCGACAACTCCCGCGCGACCGAAGGCGGACTTTCGGGGACAAAAACCGTTGAATACCTCTTTCAACCCCGGTTTGAAGGAAGTTACACGGTGCCGCCCATCTCATTCTCATTTTTTAACCCGGCCACCGGACAGTACGAGAAGCGCAGTACGCCCGAGTATAAACTGAACGTCAAAAAAGGCACCGGCGCACAAAATGCCACGGTGGTCAGCGCCCTGCGCAAACAGGATGTACAGCTGATCGGACAAGATATCCGGTTCATCAAACAAAACAACGAAACCCTGCACCTGCGCGGCTACACTTTCTTTGGCAGTACCGGCTTCTGGTCGGTTTACATCATCGGTCTGGCAGCCTTTATCGTGGTGTTTGCCATCTACCGCAAAAAGGTGAAAGAGAATGCCGACCTGGCGCTCGCCCGCAACCGCAAAGCCAACCGCATTGCCCGCCGCCACCTGCGCGCTGCTGCCGGTCACCTGAAAACACAACAGTCGGAGTCGTTCTACGAAGCGGTGCTGAAAGCGTTCTGGGGGTATCTCAGCGACAAACTGAGTATCCCGATGGCCGAGCTGAAACGCGAAACAGCAGTGGAAAACCTGGAAAAAAGAGAGGTTGAACCTGCTCTCATCCATGAGTTTTTGGAAGTGCTCGACCAGTGCGAATTTGCACGGTTTGCCCCTGCCGGCGGAAACCAGGCGATGCAGGAGCTTTACACCAAAGCCGAATCGGTAATCAGCAAAATGGAAAAACAAATCAAACGGTAATCAACCATGAAACGATATTTCATCCTTATCCTTTTATTATCGGGATTTGCTGTAAACGGACAAAACGCCGAACAGCTGCTCGAACAGGCCAACCAGCACTACCTGGCCCAGGAATTTCAACAGGCAGCTTCACTTTATGAACAGATCCTGTCCTCCGGAAAAGAGTCGGCACAGGTTTATTTTAACCTGGGAAATGCTTACTACAAAACCGGCGATATGAACCGGGCGATTTTAAACTACGAACGTGCCCGGCTGTTGGCTCCGCAGGACGAAGACATTGCTTTTAACCTGCGCATGGCCAACCAGTATGTGGTAGACAATATCGAAGAGCTTCCGCAGCCCTTTTTCCTGAGATGGCGCACCACGCTGGTCAACCGGGCCTCTTCGGGCGCCTGGGCACGTCTGAGCGCCGGTTCGTTCATTCTTTTTCTGCTGATGGCAGGCCTCTTCCTCTTCAGCCGTACCACCGGCCTCAAACGGATCGGCTTCTGGACCGGAGTTGTGGTACTGCTCTTCTCGGTTCTCAGTTTCTCGTTTGCATCGCGACAGCAGAAGCTTCTTCGCGAACGTAACCACGCCATTGTTTTCTGTCCCCGCGTGACGGTGAAAAGCTCACCATCGCAGGCCGGCACTGACCTTTTCCTGATTCATGAAGGACTCAAGGTGCAGATCACCAACAGCCTCAACAACTGGAAAGAGGTAAAACTGGCCGACGGAAACAAAGGCTGGCTGCCCGACTCGTGTCTGGTGAAAATCTAAACTGCAGCTGCCCTTAACCGCTCTTTCTTCAGAATCGGTTTTCAGAAAGATCAGCAAAACGGAGATACTTCCGGCAGGAAATTTATCGGAGGAAGTGAAGCAAAAAGTGCATTATTTCAAATCCGAACCAATGGTAATGAGGATGATCCCCAGCAGGATACCGGCCAGGTAAAGTCCTTTCTTACGGATATTCTTTTCGCGAAAAATAAGGGCTCCCAGCACAAAGGTCACCACTACCCCGCCCCGGCGGAGCGCTGAAACAATAGAGATCAGTGAATCGTCGAAGCTGAGCGAATAGAAATAGACAAAGTCGGCCAGCACCAGGAAAAGCCCAATGGCCGGAATCGACCAACGCCATTCGAAAGGTTCCCTGTCAGCTTTGGGGAAACGCCAGCGGGCAACAACCAGTACCGGCAGCATAATCGCCACCTGGTAAAACGAGAACCACGCCTGCACGGCCATCCGGTCAACCCGCTGCATGATAAATTTATCATAGAGGCCGCTGGCCGACCCCAGCAGGGTGCCAATCACAATAAAAGTAACCCATTTATTCGACCGGAAATGGATTCCCTCCAGCTTGCCGGCAGTCGACAGGAGATAAAAAAAGAGCAGGGTCACCAACACTCCCGTCCATTGCAGCAGGTTCAACTGCTCGTGAAAAACGACAATCGCTCCTAGCAACACCCAGATCGGGCCAGTTCCGCGAATGGGCGCCACAATAGTTATGGGCAGGTTTTTTACCGCAAAAAAGGCAAAAATCCAGCTCGCCACCACAATCACTGACTTGAGAAAGATCAGTCCGTGCCAGGCTGCCGAAACCGGCGGCACCAACAACTGCTGCGGTATCATCTCCGGAAACCGGTACGACAACAGCGCCAGCGGTAAAAACAGGAGCGCGCTGGTGAGTGTGGAGAGGAACAACACGGGCAGCACGGCATTGCCATTAAGCGACGACTTCTTGAAAATGTCGTAAACGCCCAGCAAAACCGAGGAAATCAAAGCCAGAATTACCCACATTGTACAAATAATTTAGCCGGCAAAGCTAAAAACAGTTTTCCGGCAGATGGGAAAGCCCTTCACCACCCCTGGGCAAATTGACCCAAACTTAATACAGGAACGAATG